>JBNKOV010000066.1:0-13577 GCA_050294955.1 Holophagae bacterium | reverse complement strand
GCAGAACGACGCAAGGGTTGCCTGAACAATTCATCTCTCACACTCAATCTCCTTTTTGGCGTCGGTTCCACAAATCGGTCCGGGAGAAAAGTATACAATGAAGACCCAATTGGGCGCATGCCATAATTGGGAAAGTTTTTTCTCAGAACTGAGTTTGTTGTAAAAAGTGGATTCGAATACGTTCTCAAGTGTGCTAAAGCGGCCTTAATTCTGTAGTTATGCTGCTCCTATAGGGACGGGCTTTGAACAGCCTTCCATTTGATCGTAAGTATCAGAATCCGGCAGATCCTATTGGGATGACTGGGTTGAACCTTAAAAATGGGCAATCCGCCGAACTCCAGTATTTTAGGATCAAATGATGGTAGATTTTCCGGGTTTCTCAGTCAAGGAACAGCTTCACACAGGATCTGTAACTTCTGTTTACCGAGCCATCAGGATAAATGATTAAAACCTTGTACTCTGAAAAACCCTCCTGGCTGAGCGTCCTCAGTCGCGGTAGGCTCACAGCGGCATTGTGCAGGTGACCCTTGACGAGAAATTGGACTCAAAAGTGGGCGAGCTTAATCTAATTCCCCAAGATTTTGGTAGAGCCTTATTGGATATTGTGAATAACACCTGTCAGCCTATGACTGAAAAACATAGAGGGTGGCCTTTCAAGCCGTTGCTGTGCATATAGATTAGAAAACTGAATAATTAGGTGGACATTTCGCGCGAGACCATGGGCCGGGTATTCCCGAACCCCTACTTGTCATGACATTTAATCGGTTTCTTACTACGAGGCCAGGCAACCCCGAACATATCGGTCTGGGTCTTTCCCTTAGTCACGACATTATCCGCGGAAATCAGGGGCGTGTTAAGGTGGAAACAGATCTGAGCTAGGTCACGGAGTTCTGCATCATCATGCCCAAAAATTGACGGCCTTTTTCGCAAACATGTTAAGATGAGCACTATTTGGATTTGTTGGTGGTGATCCATGTCTTTTTATACCTATATTGCAGATCTGGAAATACGGGATACATTGCAGACTTTGTCGGCGGAGCGTGAGGCCTGGTTGCATTGGAAACCTTTTCGGCCTTTTAATGAACTGGTTGAAAACCTCTGCTCCCGCAAAGCGGAATATTTGGATTTTACGGAGGCTTGGGTTGTCATTGGAGAAGACCTGGAGCCTGACCATCCCGACCGTATCGCCATTGAGGCTGCTGCAGCTGCTATTATGCCTTGGAAAAAGGGACCGTATAAGTTATTTGGCATGGAGTTGGATGCGGAATGGCGCAGTGATTATAAATGGGATCGCTTTTGCCAATTTTTGCCAGATCTCTCGAATCAGTTGATTCTGGATGTTGGCTGCAACAACGGTTATTATTTGTTCCGCCTTCTAAAGAGCAACCCGCGCTTCCTGCTGGGGATTGACCCTGTGCCAAGACTATGGCATCAATTTCATCTCCTGCAAAGATTTGCTCAGGTTCCCAATATGCAGTTTGAAATGTGGGGGTGGGAAGAATTGCGCCATTGGCGGAATTTGTTCCACGCTATTTTCTGCATGGGAATTTTATACCACCACAGCGACCCCATTCAAATTCTTCGAAATCTGAATCAAGCCCTTGTTCCAGGGGGGCTTCTCGTGCTGGAGTCAATTGTCACTGATGATGAACAGCCTCGCTGCCTCTTCCCGGAGGGCCGTTATGCAAAAATGCGAAATGTGTGGTTTGTCCCGTCGGTCAAAGCGATGTGCAATATGTTGGAACGCACGAAATTTGTTGATATTCAAGTGGTTGCAGTGAATCGTCACGAGCCGGCTGAACAGCGCACCACCCGCTGGAATCCAGGACCCAGTTACGAAGACTTCATTCAACCAGAAAATCCGAATCTTACAATTGAAGGTCATCCCGCGCCCCACAGGGCGATTGTATTTGCTCGGAAAAAATAGGCAACGAATCACCTAGGACAGGACCGGTATATTGGACCTTCCCAGCATGATCATGCCACCCGCCATGTTCCAAACGTTGGGGTAGCCTGCTTTTCTCAGCGTTTCGGTGGCTTTCATGCTCCGTTTACCGGATCGACAAACAACTACCATCGCCCTTTCTTTTGGCACGTCGGCCAAATCTTCAAGGAGTCGATCCCCTCTGACCAGCAGAGATCCCTCTATATGGCCCAAGACACCGTCAAACTCTTCTCTGGTCCTTACGTCGAGCACGATAAGCATCTTTCGATGATTGTGAACCCATTCCGGGGTCACATTTTTCTCTTCTTGAGATGGTAGGCTTTCACCTATGCCACAAATTAGATTGCCCGGAACCGACACGTCTATTTTCCGAGGCAGCGCCAGGTTCAGATTATTCATGATGTCTGTGTATTCAGCTCTTGTTTTCCCTGCCAATCTGGTATTGTACCGTTTTTCCTCCCAAACGGTTGATGAGGTTCTACCTTGATAATCGTGACCTGGCCAAATCTGGGTTTCTTCTGGTAATGTGAAGATTTTTTGGGTTATGGATTGGAATAAGCTGGCCGAACTGCCATTCTGGAAATCGGTGCGACCGGATCCTCTTATGAGTAGCGCGTCACCTGTGAAAATGTGGGTTCCGTCAAGCAGGTAACTCACACATGAGGAAGTGTGTCCGGGCGTTTCCAGGACTTTCAACTTATATCCGCCAAAGGGTATCACGTCACCTTCTGAAACATAAATATCGGCCAGCGCAACCCCGCTGCCCTTGGGAACCACAACAGCCGCTGACGTGAACTCTCTCAAAGGCCCGGAACTGGTAATGTGGTCTGCGTGTACGTGGGTATCCAAGATATGCGTGAGAGTAAGCCCGAGTTCATTAATTAAGTTAAGGTCTCGCTCCACCTGTTCTGATACTGGGTCAATAATGACCGCATGACCGCCAATTCGGTCGGCCAGTAGATAGGTATAGGTCGAGGTGTCTTTATCAAACAACTGTCGGAAAATCATGGGACCCCCTTTATTAATCCTCTCAATCCTTGGTAAAGCAAGTGGGGCGCCAAAATATCAATTGCCTCGAGCTATCTGGAATAAATACGGATTTACGGCAATCTTTTTCGCTTATGGTACGTTTCATGTTGCAAATTTTTGGAACATGAAACACGGTTTGAAACGGGGTTCTGAAACAATGAAATTTTACATTAGGGTCAGGAAAACAGTTGGCGGAAGAGATTGGATAGCCTGGCATGGTTCAAATCAGAGATAGCGGCATGGATTTGTGACCTAACCGTAGCATTGGCTTTGTAAACTGAAAGCGCGTTTAAAAGGGTTTCGTCCTCCGAAAAAGGGCCTAGACCTATTTGGCTAATGAGGAAATGGATCGCGTCCTCGTTCCGAAGAAGCCCAATTCCTGTAAGAATGGCATTCCTTATCGACGAATTGCGTGTGGATTGAAAGGTCTTGCTCAAGGGTGAAAAGGCGCTGGGGAGTCTGGAGTCGCCCAATGCAAGGGCCGCGCCTGAAGCGACTTCCAGGTTGTCATCGTTAAGATAATCCGCTACGAATGCAAGGGATCGATCTCCATCTAATTTTAACAGAGCGCTAAAACATTCCGCTATTACTCTGGGTTCCCCATCTCCTGCTAAAACCTTTCCACGCAAAATGAGTTCGGCTTCCCGAGTTGCAGTAATTCCAAATGCCGCTACCGCGATCTGTCGGGTTTCAGATTCTGGGTCAAAAAGCAATGGCAGGCCCCTAAAAAGTGTCTCGGGATGGCCCATAGACGCCAAAGCAGAAAAAGCCATTCCCCTTAATTGGCCTGCTGTATCTTCAGTTGTTCCCCAAACCGGTTCCATTTGAATATGGCTCATAGCTTTAAAATAAACATGAGAAAGATCGCATTCCATGCGGTCTAGCGCCTCAATTACAGCCATCTTACTGAGACATCCCGGGTCGGATTTTACTGGATTGTTCATTGCTCGTTCAAAAAGAGCTTCTAGTTCTGAAACCAAAGATGTTTCACCATTTTCGGCGATGATTTTGGCCGCTCTTGCTGAAACCATGTTGAATTTATTTGCTAGCGACTTTTTGACAAGGTCCCATTCAACGCGGGTCAAAGCTCTTCCGTGCAGTTTGCCCAAAGCTCTTAATTGAGAATCGCCCTTGTCCTGTTTCGGCATACCTACTCCTTCTCCGCTGCTGGGTTCATTTTACTCCATTTCAATTTGCGGAAGACACATTCTGGTAGAAGGTTTTAATGGGCAGCGATATATTGGCTCCCAGATCCTGCAGATCGTCTTCTCTCAGCAGGCGACGAGGTTCAACAATCTATTTATTTTAAAAAGTTTAGGGAATGGAATTTTTTACCATGATGTGGATGGGCAAAAGCACTTCAAAATGCGAGTTTTGGCGAGCCGTCATGGAGACTGTATTTGACCCTGATAAAAATTTTGTTTTTCTAAAGCCTAATCTTTGTGGCGTCTGGCTGGTAGGCGCCCAATTTCATATTCCAATTAACGCCGATCATCTGCCCGGGCTTCATGGGCAGCCAGACATTCTCACTTTGAATAGGCTCACTTGAAAAAACAAGGTGGTTCACATACCCGTTTTCTACAGGGTTCTCACACTCTGCGCTAAACCATGGGCAACTGTCTCGTTCGGAACACTTTTTTTTATATGTGCTGTAGTATAAATGCTTTCCACCCTGGTGGGCCAACATTGTCGAACCGTCTGTAATGATGAAAGTAAGATATGTCTTGTCTGGCGGACCACTGTCGTCGGTATGAAAATCTCCCACTATTTCCCGTATGGTGGTTAGCGTGTCCCTTACGGAGCAGGCCATATCATCGAGACTGCAGCCTGGCCTATGTAAATCAACTCGTCTGGCCAGGTTAGAAAGCAAAAGAAAAAAGATAACTTCGCTATCGGTTGAACCAAGAAGGTAACGTCTTAATTTTAAAGATATTTGTGCCTTCATCTGGTCTCGCTTCTCCGCAAAGTCTTTTATGTTCCCGTTATGCGCAAAAATCCATCGACCATATTGGAAGGGATGAGCGTTGGTTATGCAAAGATCGCCTTGGGTGGCCTTTCGCAGATGAGCAATGACTGTCTCGCTTGCAACAATTCCTGATACCTTTCTAAAGAGTCGATCATCTACCGCTGTCGATGTGGATTTGATGATGTGCGGCGCAGAAGCCACATAATATGCGACGCCCCAACCGTCTGAATGAAAATTACTCTGATGCATTATGGCGTTGTCGGCCTCAATCAAGCTCTTATGCACTTGACTGGATATTACGGATCTAAAACCAAACAGTCGGCACATTAAAACCCCCAGTTCCACCCACGGAATGGGTGAATTTTAAAGTACATTCCCAACTGTGAATCGATCTTAAAATTATCGTGGCCAATGGTGGCGCAATCCCAATCCTTTGTTTTCCTATTTCGGGAGAGTGGAGCCATAGCGATTCATTTTCTCGTTAGTCTGAGTAGAATTTGACGTGTGTTCAGTCCTCATCTACCTTTATCCTAACTCATTGGGCAATGGTTGGAAAGTGACAATTCGGGGAATTTCAACTGAGATCGGTCATTGTGTGCTAAATTGAAGCTTATCTTAGGCACAGTGTGTCAAACAGGAACTGCAACCTTTAGCTATAAGGGTTTGGCCTTCTTAAGATATGATAAGTTAAACAAAGGGTTTGTCCTAGAGCGCTTTTTGGGTGTGTGAGAGAATTTTGCCAGAGTCTCATTTTTCTACTTTCATTGTTTGTAAACATGGGCGAGCGTGCTTTTGTGAAGTCGCCAAGTCGGTTTTTTTTCGGCATCAAGGTGGGCGATGTAAAAGTAGGACTCCTTGAGATGGTTGTGCTACGCGAAAAGGCATGTGTTGATATGATTGTCCGCATTTTTTAGGTTGAATATTGTTTTCTCGTATTTTCTTGGTGATGATTTTTTTCGTGGTGGTGAATTGTCCTGCTAATCTTTTATCTTCTTTCTTGGTAAAAAAGGGGTTGTGGGAGATATCTCCTCTTTGTTTCACGTTTCTGTCGTCTGTGGGGTGCAATGTGTGTGTTCCGCTCTGGTTCACCCCGTTTTGGCACAGAAAAGGATTTTGGTTTTTTGAGATTATATCTTGGAACAGCTTAGATTTAACTGAATAAACTTTAGTGATTCTTACTATAACCTATGGCTGCCATGCACTTCACTCATATATGCGCTATGTACATGGGGTCTCTTGAATTCGCGAAGAATCTTGTTTTTACACTTTTTGTATTGGACTTTGGCCTATTTATTTTAGCAAAAATCAATCTAACCCTTCTCTTGCTGGCCAAACTCGGCTACACTTGCTAAGGGTTGTCGATGAAAAAGAAGTTTGGGAGGCGTTCACGCATGGAGTTGCTCGCCATTTTCATTGGGCTTTTGCTTTCTGTATTCAGCTATTACCTTATGAACCTGACATTCATTCCCCTTCGGTTGCAAAGGCGACTGCAGGTTATTGGCGCATCGCTTGGGCGGAGCCCAGCGACATACTATCCGGAGCCGATTCCCATCGGCTACAAATGTGCCTGGTTGGCAATTAGAACAGAGAATACCAAGGCTGTTTTGAAAGCGCTCCAACTGGAGGAAATCAAAAAAACGGACTGGACTTCGGGCATAGAATCGGCCTATAGAGGACGTGTTTTTGTGGGTCCGCCCATTAATGGTTGGACATTGGTGGTGAGTATTGCCTTGCCTATTGTTGACCAGACGAACCAACCCGATCATTGTCTGCCTTTTCTCCAGAGATTGGGTGAACGATTTGAAGACGTCCAGTATTTCGCAACTCAATGCCAGGCTAAGCATCACGCTTGGGTGAGGGTTGTGAATGGGGAAATTCGGCGGGCATACGCCTGGCTCGGAAATAGCAGCATTACCCTGTGGAACAGCGGCGAACAAACACCAGAGGAAATAGAGCAGGGGTGGCGCTTTTTTGATGAACGGGAAGCTGGAGACGAACACTATTGGTTGAGAACTGATAGGGAGTATCCGGAAGAAAAACATGTTATGGCGTTGGCTGGCGCTTGGAGTCTTAATCCACTGGAACTGGAAGACGAGGACGTGGGGGGGCGTTCGGGTTATCTTGGCCATTTGCCTATCCGTTAGGTGGGATCTTATTAAAAATAGAAGGGGCTTTGGAAATCGCTCGATCGGGTTTTCCCAAAAAGGCCCCTATTTTTGCTATCGACCGAATTCCGTATTATAGGCCTCCTGAACCATGTCTATTTTCAAACTTTGGTGCCGATTGAACGTATTGAAGAAGACGGTGAAAGCTTCCTTGAATTTTTCTGAAGCGCCTATCCTCTGGCTATCGGTTTTCTCCCCAAGGGAGCACAAGGCTTTTACTTGATCAACCAGCAACGCATTTTCTTCTATGAACTGGTCTACTCGGCTATGTAGGTCAGGGCGAAGCTCAAGAATATCGGCGAAGAATCCATGGGAGGCGGCAATTTTGTAATGGCTGATGAGCCTGTCTCGAAAATAGGGGAGTATTCGGTTGATATTGTGCATGTTTTCTTCACTAATAGGGTTTTGACGGGTTAGTTTTTCCAAGCGAGCTAGGGACTCGCGTAGTTTTTGGTGGACTTCAAGAACTTCTCTTGCGAGTTCTCTGCTTTGCGTGTCGGTTATTTGCATCTGAGCCTCCCTGGCTTGAAATGAACCTGTCTTTAAGGATCCGCGCGGAGCCTGGATTTGAGATGATGCGAGGGTTTAAATGATTGGAATGCACTAGCTTTAGTAAGTTAATTCCGTGGAGCCTATTAGATAAAAAGCCATGTCTTCGAGACTAATCCCATTTTCTAAAATTTAGCACATATGCCTATAACCTGACAACTGTTTCTTGAGTATGTCGTGGCTAGAAGGGGGCGATTATGGCCTCAAACTTAAACCAGCAGCGATACAGAGGACTTTAAGCTTTTTAGTGAAAAATATTTTCTATCAACCAGCCACACTATGGTACATTTTCCCTGTAGCTCATCTAGGAGTGGTGAATGTCATGATCCAGAAAAATCAGACACGAAAGAAATTACACGGAATCCTGAATGGGCTGGGTGATCGGGCCATTTTTGAGAAAAGTTTGATGGCGAGTGAGCGATTGTGTCGTCTTCCCGAATTTGAAAATGCAAAAGTGGTGATGATGTTCTTTTCGGTGCATCGGGAAATTGACACCTCCTTTGCTCTGATTGAGGCGTTACGCCAGCACAAGACCCTGGTTTTGCCGCGAATCAATTGGGAGAAAAAAAGCATGGACCCGGTTCGTATTGAAACTCTAAATTGTGAAATTGCAGTGGGCCGAAAGGCTGTGCGGGAGCCGGTGGGAGGGGAGATCATCCCTATTTCTGAGATTGACCTTGTGGTTACCCCGGGCCTTGGCTTTGACGACTGTGGTGGTCGCATTGGACGTGGCGCCGCATTTTATGATCGCTTTTTTTCTCAGGAAGATTTTCGCGGGACTCGCTGTGGATTTACTTTTGAGGAGCAGGTTCTCGATTCCATTCCAATGGCGCCTCACGACCAAACCATGAACCTTCTCTGCACTGATGTCAGGGTTCATCGTTTTAATCTGGCCTAAGGGTCCAAATCAGGCTTGCTAACGAAGGAGGATGAATTCATGAGTTTAGGTTTAAGAAGTGTTACGGCCCAAAATACAGCGCTGGTAGTTATCGACTACCAGGAGCGACTTTTAAAAATTATGGATAAAGAGAAATCGGACGCCTGTATTCGCAATATCAATATGGCAGTGCGATTATTCAAGCATTTACGCTCCAAGGTCTTTGTCACCGAACAATATGTGAAAGGCTTGGGATCTACTCATTCAGATATTCACACTCATTTGGAGGGGATACCCATTTTTGAAAAAATGGCCTTCAGCTGTTGTGGCGAGCCCACCTTTATGAAGGCCCTCAAAGCCGCGAAACGGAAAAAAATTGTGCTTACGGGTATGGAAACTCATATTTGCGTGCTTCACACTGCTCTGGATTTGCTCGAACGGGGATATGAGGTTTATGTCCTAGTCGATGGGGTCCTGTCTTCCAGCAAACTGAAATGGAAATACGGATTACAGGCAATGGAGCAGGCGGGGGCTGTTGTCCTTCCAACAGAATCACTGCTTTTTGGATTGGTAAACCGTTGTGGAACAGATGATTTTAAGTTTCTGTCCTCCATGCTCAAGGAATAGATTAATTTAACTTCAGACTAGCTGCGATCTGGTTGAGTTCTTCAAGGGCCTGTTCCTCTTTTTGGGCGGGGCACCACATGGTGAATACGGCTTTGTGATCCTTTCCTTCTTCTATGATCTGGTAGTGGACAAAATCTTTGCCTCTAACGGAATAATTGCTCTGAACAACCGTCGTGGCCGGGTTCGTCTTGAGACGTTTGACTTCTCTTAAATTTTCAAACTCCAGTATGCGAAGCGGTTCATTATTCTTAATGACATCAAGAACTACGCCAGTTTCAGGGTCCAAATTGTACAGATGTAATCTGGACTTATCTGGGTAATCCACATCCTGGTGAAGGAACCACATAGGGGGCGCAATGAGAGAGAAATCAAGAGTTTTATTGCTATAATTAAGTGGTTTATCCAAGTCCCGGGCGCCGATTTCCGTGAGTTCGTAAAACTGGTTGCCTACACCTGTCTTCACATAATGCCTGTTTGGACCCAAACTCATCCAGTAGGTTAAACCCAAAGCCCCCTTCACCTTCACTACTTCGAAGCTGCCTAGAGGACCCTCAACGGTCTCTTTCTCACCCAATTGGTAGGTTGTTTTCATAAACTGGTCAAACGGTGTGAAGTAATAGGGAATTGCAGGCTGCTTCTCCCTGTCCAGGTCGAGCAGACGGATAAGCAGAAAGCGTTGGCTGTACCAATAAAAGGGGCCTTCTGCAATTGCCTGGCTGGTGTGTTCTTGATCCCCATTTTTCCTGGTAATTGTTATCTGATTGCCAGAAGCAATGGCTTTGAGGCCAGCTCTTTTATAGCTCACTTCAATAGGTTTCAGCGTTTTAGGCGTTTGGTAAATTACAAGGGTTTCCATGTAAGGTCCGTGGTTGATGGTAATAACTGCGCGTAAAGCCGGTTTGCCTTTGTATGTTGTTTCCTGTAGGTGCAAAACGCCAATATCTCTGGGTCTGCCCCCTGCAACCCTGCTTATGATAAATTCGCCATCTTGCCACGTTGGTGGAAGCCATTTCAGCTCCTCCGGGACCTCTAGAGGAGATAATAATGCCTGGGCCTTTGAAGTGAGGTCCGGAAATTCGGGAAATCCTTTTACCAGGCTATCTATGGCAAATTCAGCTCTTAATAAGTCGCCGCTTTTTACGGCGCAAACCGCCATACGGTATCTCGCTCTTGCCTGGGTTTCTCGATCCGCTCCAGTGGCCATGGAGGCAAGTTCATAGTGCTGGTAGGCCTGCTCAAGGTTCCCTAATACGTTTTCTGCATAAACGCCCTTTTCATACAGGTCATTTGGGGTTTGAGCCAGAAGTCCTATACCTATGAAAATGTGGAAGAAGCATGATGCTCGAATCATGAATTGCCTCATGGAAATTGTCTGTACCACTCGTCCTGCGATTTTTCCCCCATTGATGAATTATAAGCTATCCGAGACCCTCAAACAAAACAAATTGGACGAAATGCTCGGGCTGCTCTTGAATAGTGGAGATACTGGGCAATTCCAATGAGAAGAGCTGTGGAATAACATCCTTTTTGAAACGCCGTTTTCACCTGTCAAGGGGAAACAAGCTGCGGAAGGGAACCGCAGCCATTATTTTGGTTCATGTTGTTTCAACCATGAGTTGTTGAAGTGAGGCGGCCATTCGCCTTAACCGATGACAACCCGAAGGCTCCAGGAAACCCAAGCCTTGGGCTATCTGTATTTGAAGCTCTACATCTCCCAAAAAGTGTAAAGCGGTTTGAAAGCTCCGATGTCTGCCTTCTTGTTTTAAACTCTTTCGCACATGGGTGGTCATTAAAGCAGAAGAGCTTTTGAGGCGTCTCGCTACATGGTTTTTATTTGAAGCTGGAAAAACCTGGGTTACGAAGAAACAATCAAAGGTCAGCTCCATGGCGAGATCCCAAATAAGGTGGTTGACATAGTCCATGGTTACGGCCTCCAATAGTCTGTAAGGGTTAAGGTTTCATTGGGCGTTTCGATTTGAAAGAAGACAATTTGCGGCCAGTAGGGCTCTTGATCTATGTCAACCAAAATCCGTAGAGCGCGAAAATAGGCCCCCTGAGACTCCAAGTACTCATATTCCAACAAGTGTCCTTGATGATGCAAAGTCCCTTCCCCAGGATCCCTGGATTGGATAATCCTTTGAGCGCTGTTCAGGGTTAAGTCATCTTTCTCCATTCCTATCCAAACTGCTTGGTTTCCTTTAATTAACATGGTTACAAAAGCGGTTTGAGATAAGGCGGAACCAATCAGAACGCTGATTGTGATGAGTGCGAATAGGCTAATGTTGCCTCTCTTTTTTCCTCTAGAATTCAATAGCGACATGTCGCACTTCTCGATGGTAGGTTGCGCCTTCAATTTCAATAGGCGTTTTTAACCGTTTGGCTTTAGGTGATCTGCCAATCATTAATAAACGATGTGGATGAAGGTCGTTCTTCGGAACCCATTTCAGGGCCAGGAGATGCCCGTAGGAGGATTTACTCCTGCCTGCGCGCCAGCCGTTTTCATCAAGGAAAAAGGGCCTGTAGACCAACTTTTTCCCAAAACCTTCTTCGGGGCGGACGCCCAAATGTGTCACAGTCAAGGCGCCGAGGTGAATTACTTCAAAATTACCTACAAGTTCTTCCGGTATTTCCCAGGGTTGGTCTGCTGGATCGGCCAGGTAAACTTGCCATGCGGTCGCTCTTTTTACAAGAGCGCAAAACATCTGATCCTCAGATACAAAGAGTAAAACGCTCATGGCTCCAATGGCTTCCGATGGACCCGGGGGGTAAGTTATGTCAATGGGCGTGATCGATACCTTTTCTGGCCAGACGTGGTTTTCGAGTCTGTGGATTAGCGGCTCATCAGGGCCGGGCTCAACATCCCAGACGGTCAAGCAGATGCTGTCTTCATCGTCCGGGCAGGAAGCGCTGATTTGTATGCCATCTGCATCTTGGGTCGTGGCATGTGCTACGCTATTCAAAACGACAGGGTATCTGTCAAAAAAGTGCCGGTCTACTCCTTGGAGGAAATCTTGAACTTCCTTGTGGGCCATGCGAAGATTACCGTAAACGCCCATTTTGTCTCGATCATCTTGGATCGCCATGTTGGCCGTCAGGGTGTAACCTGCCAGGCCCATAAGCGCTATGAGGCCTATTAACAGACTCATCATCGATTCTATTAGTGTAAATGCTCTCATGGCGTGCTCCATTCAAGTCTTTCAAAATCCAAAATTCGTTCTTCACCATTTCGGTCTACCCAGGTTACTTCAAAAAATCTTCGGATCAGCCTGTCCGTTACTTCCCGGAAAATGGAAGCCTGGAATTTATCTTCATCTGAACTGGGAGACCCCCTGAAATCGAAGTTCCTTGTGGTTTCGTCGTCCAAATAGGTTTCGTGGTTTGCATACAAATTGTCGAGGATTTCCCAGGCTGTTTGTCTTTCCCAGTCCTGATCCATATTAAGTCTGTACTGAAGAATCATTCTGGTAATGGCGCAAGTGCCAAGACCAATGATGAGAATAGCCATCAGGCAGTCAATCAATGTGAATGCTTTTAGATTACGCATGTGTCACCTCCGCCTTTGAGAGAGAGCAGCAAGCATGCCAAAAAAAGAATTTGTTTTAAGCATTGAAAATAAGAGGTTTAAAATTCACATTTTTTGTTTTTATTTTGTTCTGTCAACAGAGGTTCTGAAGTAACTGATGGGCCTTATTTGTAGGTGTTTCAGTTTCAATAGGTTGCCTCAATATCTTGTGGCCAGGCAATGAGTTGCATAGAGCAGGCTGGTTATTTTAAGCTCGGTTTTGGCAAGATTTGAAGATGGTCTGGGTGTAAACCTCTAAAAATAAATGAAGTAGTTCACATAGACAACATTTGTGGAAATAACTTGAACATTATTTATTCTGGGCTATAGTTATAAAATAGTTATGGCATGGGAGAGGGATACATGAGACATCCGGATTACCAGTTAATTTATCGTGATGATAAGCCTGCGTTTGCAGTCGTTGATTATGAAGATTTTATGGAGCTGCTTCGCAAGTTGGGAGAACAGGAGTTCGGCCTTCCTTCTGAGGTCGCGCGTTTGCGGAAAACGGAACATGTTAGCCTTCTCAAGGCTTGGAGGCTATACCGTCAAATGACTCAGGCGGAAGTTGCAGATCTTGTGGGCATAAGCCAACCCGCTTATGCGCAAATGGAAAAGCGGGATTCACTTCGAAAAACTACCTTAAAAAAACTAGCCGAAGCTCTCGACATTAACGTGAAACAGTTGATGGAATAACCCGTCTGGTGTTTAATGGGGGAGACCGGTCTTCGCCGGACGGTATTTTATGAGGGTGTTTATGTGGCTTGATGAGAAAAGGCCTCTGGTTATTTTGGCTCCAATGGATGGATACACGCAACCGCCGTTCAGGCGGTTCATAAAAACGGTGGCCCCCGGGT
>JBNKOV010000065.1:0-13586 GCA_050294955.1 Holophagae bacterium | reverse complement strand
CCGGGCATTCGCTTCCCCTCCGTTAGGGGCCATCGAAAGGCTTCGCTGGTGGCTAATAACCAGGGCGTGTTGATAATACGGGCAATTCGGCGATGATACTTCGCAGGCAGGTTCTTCAAATTTACCCCGCTGCTATGACGTCGAGATTCCAGTTCACGTTGCAGAATTTGAGCTTCCATGGCGGCAACCGTCATTCCCTGGCCGAAGACCGGATCGAAACTACAGGACGCATCTCCCACCACAATCAGCCCATTGGGAAACTGAGTGGCTTTTTCATAATGATTCCGAACTTCCCGCGTATAGCGATAGGTCTTGATCTCGGATAGGGGTTTCGCATCTTTCAGGTAACGATAGATGTCGCGAGTCCCCAATCGTCTAGAAAAATCCAAGAAATAGGGGTCGCGGGAGCGAGGATGATGACCGAGGTACCCCGCCATGGTGACCATCATGCAGCCATTTTCCACCTTCATGATATAACCCGCATCGGTCTGTATGGGCGGATGAGGATAGATCATCAGGGAAACCCAGTCATCATCGCCTTGTTTCGGAGCCTCATAAAGCCGACTGGAATAACCAAGGCCAATGCCTACAGTCGTTTGGTCAATGGACGAAAACCCCATTTTTTCCAACCATTTTGGCGTTTGAGAAGCCCGGCCAGACGCATCCACGACCAGATCTCCGGCCAACACTTCGTCTTCTCCTTTATTGGAGAGGATGCGAACGCCGTTAATTGCACTGAGTTCCGGATCTGTTGTGAATCCCTTGACCTGAGTCTGGTAGCGGAACGCCACATTATCTATGGCTTCCATGCGACGGCGAATGTGGCCTTCCAGGAAGGGCCGAGTCATGACCGCCACCTCCCAGTTAGACTTGTAGCGAGCCTTCCAGGCGCCGAAATGAAACCAGCGCACCTGCTCACCCCAATCGCCGAAAGAGGCCCCATTTTGCCTCAGCTCATTGAGTAGACCGGGGTACATTTCGTCAAGCACGAGAGCGCCTCGCCGAAGCAATAAATGTGCGTGACATCCCTGAGGAACGCCTTTTCGGGGTTCAAATTCCTCCGGCTGCTGATCTCGATCTAAAATAACCACCTGTTCGAAAAAGCCGGACAGAGCCTTTGCAGCAAGCAAACCGGCTATGCTCCCGCCAATGACCACCGCACGCTTGGGGCGAGGGTCGGACGCATGATTCTCCAACATGTCCATCCTCCCATATCGTAGAAAAAAATCGAATTAATGTTTCAATTAGAGGATTATTTAATGGGAAGGCGCTCTTTGGAACGGTCTCCCAAACCTTTCGGTTCTCCCATGAAAGACCATCGTTCCAGCTCATCTGTGCTGGCGAGGACAATTCCCCATATCCATTCATACAACAATTTCATTCTACCACCTTGACGAAACATTGCAAAACAAAAGACTTAATCTGTTTTTATCAAGAGGCTTATACGAAGATCATTGCGCCCATTCAGGGAACCAGGCAGAACCGGGAGAGACCTTGAGATTGATGGGCGGTTTGGCGTCTGGGGCCAATAAGTAGTATTGATGGGCAAGGCGGTCTGCCAATAGATCCCAGTTGTGGGCTGTCTTCCCATCCAAGCGAAAACCGCCAGACAAGCCGCACAATTGCGTCAACTCACGACTTTGGTAGGTAGAGGGGTTCAGCCATATCAGTGCCGCCTGCTTTTCCCTGAAATAAAGAGCCGCCGATTGGAAGTCATGGACGCTGCCGTCGTCGTGGCCATCGGAAATAAGCAGGACAACCCGCCTTGGCGTGTCCTTGAAAAAGCCGCAAGCAGTTGCCAACGTATCCCAAATGACCGACTTGGGTTCACCATTGTAGAGCGTTTCCAACTTCTCGGGAGAGGCCTTGGGGTCAATGGCTCTGGGAGTTGAGTCGAACAACAGGAACTCAATCTCATAGCCCGCTTCTCGGGATTGGGAAAGAAAAGCATGAAAATTATTGCTCAGTTCGGGCAGGTCAAACTGCATGGATCCGCTGATATCCAGAGCAATAACAAGGCTTAGCGGAAACCGGGAGGCCGGTTCAAAGGTCTGAGGCTCCATGACCTGGCCTTGAGACGTGAAGGTCCACTTTTCTGGAGGCGGTTTGTCCAGAAACGGGAAACAACGAAATGCCAGAACCGCGTCCTGAAAGTCGGTTTCGATTTCCTTGAATGTTCGTTCAAGGGTTACAGAGTCGCCCTGATCAAAAAAGGCCACAACTCGAACCTGGTTTTCCAGGTTGGCGTCCCATCGAATGCGAAAGAGAAAAGGCGCTTTCGCACGGGCTCGAACAAGCCGTCCATTGAGGTAGAACTCCATTCGACTGGGAGCGCCATCTTGAACGCCAATTAAAAATTCTTGAACATCTTCCAGCGGAGCATCTGGCTTGGGAGCTTCAAAATAAAGACTTTGAGCATGAGAGGTCAGACAAAAAAAAAGGCTTTGAAGAATCAAAGCCTTTTTTACAATTGTCGAAAACCTAGACACGACGCTTTTCTTTGATACGCGCCGCCTTGCCAATTCTGTCTCGCAGATAGTAGAGCTTGGCTCTTCTAACACGACCGCGACGAACGACTTCGATATGGTCGATTGCGGGAGAATACAGGGGCAGGATACGCTCAACGCCGTAACCGCCTGAGGAAATTTTGCGTACGGTGAAAGTGGTGCGATTGCCCTTTTTGCTGATGCCTATAACAACGCCTTGGAAAATCTGGATACGCTCTTTACTGCCTTCCACAATTTTCAAGTGTACTTTTACCGTATCGCCGGGATTGAACCTGGGAAACTCCCGATCTTTAATCCAGGACTGTTCCAACTCGCGGATTACATCCATTTTCATTTCTCCTGAAATATGATGCGCTGATTGTGTGCCTGGCTGGCGTGGTCTTCATCTGAGAATGCGGTCCACAATGATGGCCGCTGCGCATCTTACCGAGAGGTGATTATACCCGTCATGACCTTGGATGGGGGGCAAAACCCAATCACATCGGCGAAGTTGTTCCGAACTTAATCCCCAACTGGTTCCAAATTGGATCACCACGGGACGGTCCGAACGCTCGATTATATCCGAAAACGCGCTAAAATCAAGATTTTTCTCATGAGGCCGCGCACAGGTCCCCACCAACGCCGGCGTTGCGCCGTCTTTTTGTGCGACGCATGTGATCATGTCGTCAAAATTTCGATGGAGCGTGAGACCCTGCAACGCTCGCATTCGATCCGGGTTGTAGTCCTTTCCCAATCCAGACCGCCAATAGGTTAAGATTTCTTCGCTTATCTTGTGTTGCGCGTCCATTTCGGTGACGCAATGAAATCCGCCAAGTCCGTAAGTCAAGCTTAACCTGCAAAAATCATGTAGGTCTATCTGGGTAACGTTGGAATGGATAATGGAGCCTTGCCGACCCAGGACATGGTCATGGCGCAAGGCCAGATGGATTTTTGAACGAAATGACATGGAGCCCTCTATCAATTATTGATTTCAATCCTCAGGGTAATACTCATCCAGCTTTACCATAAGGTCTATATGTCTTTTTTGTTCGGACTTGAACCGCGCGTAAACCCGGCGGTTCTCAGCTTTGGCCCGCACCAACTGCTTCCGAGCTTCTTCCAGACGGGTCACTTCTTCCCGATCTTGCTTTGCTCGCGCAACCTCCAACAATTCCAGGGCTTTTTCCATTTTTGCTTCAATCTGGGCATGGTGAGATTCCAGTTGCTCTAAATACTGACCCAGGTAAGCCCACCAGGATTGCGCTCGGTTATATTGGTAAAGGACCTGATCGGACAGGTACTTGTCCAATAGTTTCTGGTAACCCGCGTCATAGAGCAGATGGGATAGAAAAGCTGGTTTATCTCTCCCTAAAAGCCGTCCGTTGTCGCTCAGAAACCCTTCTAGCACGGATCTCACTGGGAGCTCATAGTGTTCCTTGAGGCGACGAAAGGCGTCCATTTGAGCAAGATAGGCGTCCATCTCACCACCCGGTTTCTCCAATTGCTTGAAATAATAACCATCTTCCATGCCCAGGTCGTAAAAAGAAAACAAGTCCGGTTTGTGAAACGGATCCAAACCCGCGAGATGCGTCAATTCATGATAAAGGACAAGGTAGGTCTGCAAAACAGTGAGGCCTTTTTTAACGCAAATCTTGGGCATGAACGCTACATTCAAATACTCGAAGTTCCTGGTTGTAAAACGCTTCTCAGCAACAACCCGCCAGGTCTCCGGATCGTTGAGGCGCTCCAAACCGCCCGTGCTCTCTTGCCGCCATTCATCCTCTCCCACTGCCCGATAGTAGGTGTCTGATTGCTGAATGAATAACCCTCTTCTGCCCGTAACCCCGCCCAATTCCTCCTCAGAGCAGTAACAAAAAATATCATTCAACTCGGAAGCGCCCTTCATGCCTAATTTTTTCCATGATTTCCGCAGGAGCACTCGGCCTTGTGGGTCGGCTCGAAACAGTGCATAGACTTGTTTCATGCCATTTTTATGGAAACCTGTAAATGGTAAAAAGAGGTCTTCCATTTCCGGCAACTTGCCAAAAGCAGACGGGCTGGCCAGCATCAAAGCCAAGATACAACCTGTAAAAATGGGGCTTGTTTTCTTCACAGAAACCTCTTCAACAGTCTGAGCCCATACTCGCGATCCGAAATATCCATTCTCCACCGCCGTTTGGGCGGTAGTCAAGCACTGCTTATGTTTTACGTTTCTAAAGGCAGCCCTGCTTCAGTTCTCAGGCAAATAATCGTCCACGCAAAAACCACCTGCCTGGAATTGTCGTATATTATAAGACTGTTTTGTCCTCAAAAGGACGAATATGTCGTAATATATCAAAGAGGTTCCCCAACCATGAAACGCCCTATTTATTTTTGTACGGTCCTCCTATTTTCTTATATTTCTCTAGCTCAAGTACATGAAGAACTGACAGTTACCTATAAGGATATCCGGGTCCATGTCATTGACCGGGATGGCAATCCAGTCAAGGGTTTGACTGGGGACCAATTTATTTTAAAAGAACGCCGCCAGGAAAGGGAACGCGCCTATTTTGAAGAAGTGGATTTAACCCAGCAGGTTTCAGAGTCCCGAATAACTCAAGAGGGAAATGCGGAACCAACACTTATTGAAGACCCGGTGACTGTTGATCGATTCATCGTTCTCTTCCTGGATAGCAGCCATATGACTCTTGCCAATTTCAAAAAATCGAAAAACGCATTGCTTGACTTTATAGAAAGCCGAATGAGAGAAAGCGATTTTGTGAAGGTAGTCCAGACAGATCGGTCTTTCCAGCATCTAACCGGTTTCACCAAGGATAAATCTCATCTACGCGCCAAAATAGAAGAAGCAACCTACCAGGGAGGCTTGCGAAGAGACCTGCTCACAGCCCAGAGAAGGATAAACGATCTTATAGAAGACTGGGACACCATGGCTCCCGACATGAGGCCTGCCGTAGAAACAGGGATCAACGAACTCATTAAAGAGAAAGCGCGAATTAAGGCCAACTATTTCAGAACCTACCATTTGAACATGATGTCGATTGCCAACATGCTAGAGCATATCAAAGGGGCCAAATCCATCTTCCTTTTTACCGGCGGCGGCTATTTGGAATTTGATAGCGCCGTGGGGCATACTCAAGATGACTCTGACAGATTGGGTCGGGTGCTAAACAACGCCAACGCCACTATTTACACTTTGCTCTTTGGATCTCCCAACACCCTGGGCGGAGACGGTTCCAATCTGAATCTGAGCAACCAACCCCCAGGATTTGGCCGTAGTTTGAAATATGCATCCACCTTTCCTCCTCAGGAACAGCAGGTCATTATAAGAAGCAACACGGTGGTGGAAGATCGGGCCCAGCTAGAATCAGCGCCCATGGCCGCATCGGAGAATACCGGAGGCTTGTATCTCAAGACCTATGATGATGACAAAGCGTCTGATCGCCTGAAAAAGCTTGATCAAGTTGCAGCCCACTACTATCGTCTCGGATTTGTTTTGGAAAACCCGCAGAAACGGCTCAACGTGAAGGTTCAATTAAAAGAAAACCAAAACGGTTGGACATTGCGTTATGGCTCGATATTCGAACCCGACACGCCTTATTTGAAGCTAAAAAAGAATGATAGGGACATCGCTTTTAAAGCCATGCTAATATACGGTCAGATTTGGCGAAATGATTTGGACGCCGAGTGGGATTGTCACATCTTTTCCAGAAAAGGCGGGGGCTTCCGGGTTTCAGTGATGGGCGCTATTCCCGTTGAGAAACAGCCATCAAAGGGATATGAGCTTGGTTTTGTTGCGCTGGACAAAAACCAGCAGCTTCTCGACATGACCACCATGACCTTGACCAATGCGCCATTAAATGATGGAATCCTGGATTTCTATGACGTGCTTTTGCCTGAAACCAGACCCCATTCCGTACGAGCTTCTATTCGAAATATGGATACGGGCACGCTGGCGTTTCATCAGTTTGCACTGGACCAGAAAGCAGCCACCTCAAAAGAGCCGAGCTTGAGCAGTATTCTGGTGGCTACGTCTAAAAGGCAGAGCTTGGGGCTAAATCACCTCAGGATCGCCAAAGATGCTGAAATGGCGTATGATGAACGCCAAAAGGCAAGAAGAAATGAAGACCCATTTATGATGGGCGAAAATCTATTCTGCCCCGATGTGGCGCCCTATCGCCTAGGAGGCGGCATAATGTGGTTCATGTTCCATATTGAGAACCCGCTAGATGTGAAAAAGCAGATTCAGTTCCTGGTAAAATCCAAGGATGGCGCTTTCCAGGCCCCAGGACGGATTGGCTCCGAATTTCAAGAAGCCGGGCACAGCAGTCACATCCAAGGCATTTTGAATACGTCCAACCTCCCTGAAGGCAAGTATATGCTCTGGGTTCGAGTGGTTTACCCCGACAGACCACCGATTATGGGCAAGGCGCCGTTTGAAATCATCGAGACCCCGCAAGCATCACACAAAAGCGTAAAGCGCTAAAAAGGAAGGATATAGATACTTTACAAAAATACAGCTTAACCTCCATGAGAAATATGATGTTTCCGTGAGGAAATCCAAAAGTTTGAACGACAGACGATTCAAACTTTTGGATTCGGCCGTATTAATGGAGTAGCCAGAGCACTGAAAAACAGGGCTATTGATATGAGCACTCCAGTATTGAATCATTAAAACCAGGTACTTAGGATTTTGTTTCAAAATTTCTTGTAAAATCGGCATGTTTTATGCAGGTATCTTGGTGGGTACATTCCCTGACCATGTGTCAGAGATTGAGAGCGGAACGGTTCGCCGTTTATCGTCTTTGCCGGTAAATAATCAATCCGAATCCTGGCAAGTTCAAGCCCACGAATAACTCGATTAAAATTTTTTTTGGATTGAGTTTTTAGAAACCTGTTTGTTTTAGCGAGCCCGTATGTTGGCTCGTACCAGATCAAGGAGAGAAAATGAAAGCGAAACTGTTAATGATCGCGGCCATTCTGCTCAGCAGCGCAGCGCTGTTTGGCCAGGGTGGCTACAAAGGCAGCATTCACGCAGAAGTGACCACTGAAGATGGATCACCTCTGCCTGGCGCTGTCGCCGAGCTGACTGCCGATACTTTTGCTCGTTCATTCGTGAGCGACGCCAATGGTACGGTACGTTTTGTGGGCCTGGTGCCCGCCCGCTATGAACTCAAAGTAACCTTCACCGGCTTCAACACCTATGTTCGTCCGAACATTATCGTTGACACCGGCCAGAACGTTCGCCTCAATGTAACAATGACACCTTCCACTCAACAGGAAGAAATGGTTGTTACCGCTGAATCTCCCATGTTGGACGCCACGAAAGTTGGTTCCGCTACGGTTTTGACCGAAGAAGAACTTAACGCCGTGCCTCAGTCTCGTGACCCCTGGTCCGTTATCATGACGGTTCCTGGCGTACAGACTGACCGTATCAACGTTGGTGGTTCCGAAGCTGGCCAGCAGTCCAACTTCGCATCCAAAGGCGACGACGGCAGCAATGCTACCTGGGTTATGGACGGTATTGAGTTTGTTGATCCGGGCGCTCGGGGCGCGACTCAGTCCTATCTCGACTTTTCCAGCTTCAGCCAAATGAGTGTTACCACTGGTGGCGCAGATGTTGCTGTTCGCTCCGGCGGCGCGGCATTGAACTTTGTTACTAAGCAAGGTTCCAACAACCATCAGGGTTCTATTCGTTTGCTTTACGCTGATGAGGAATTCCAGTCTTCTCACAGCGGCATTTTCACCAATGCCGGTGTTGAAGTTCCTGGCAACCGCATCAGAGAAACTTTCGAAAAATCTTTCGAAATCGGCGGACCCCTCATCAAGGATCGTCTGTGGTACTGGGGTGCTTTCTCTCAGAACTCAGTAAACCAACTCACAATCAATGGCCAGGAAGACCGCACTGAGCTGCGTAACGTTTCCGTGAAATTGCACGGCGACATTACTGCCACCACCCGTTTTAACGTTTTCTACACCGAAGGCGATAAAATCAAAAATGGTCGTGGCGCAGGCGCGAACCGTCCTCCCAACACTACCTGGGATCAATCTGGTCCTTCACCAATCTACAAGTTTGAGGTCAGCCAGCTGATCGGCCAGCACACGGAATTGGCTCTTTTGTTCGCCCGTGTTGACGGCGGATTCGCACTGGCTCCTCAAGGCGATCCCAGTGGTCAAATCGGTCTGGACCTTTCCACCGGCATCTGGGATGACACCACCTTCATCGACTACTCTACTACCCGTCCTGTTCGTCAGTATGAGTTGAAAGGTAACACCTTCCTTTCTTCCAGCGCTCTCGACCATGAACTTCAGTATGGTTTCCAGTACAAAGACGCTGCTGTTAACTCACTTACCACTTATGGTAACGACGGCATGATCAAGTTCTACGTACCTGGCGCTGAAGTGAACGGCGTATCTCTGTACCGTGAAGGCAACGCACAAACTGAACTGGAGTACACCTCCTTGACAGTTCAGGACACCATGACCATGGGCAACTGGACCTTTAAAGTTGGCCTGCGTTATGACAAGCAGGAAGGCAACAACATCGATTCCGTTGTTGGAGCCAACCCCTTCAATCCTGACCTGCTTCCCGGCGTAACTGTACCTGCAACTCCTACCCCTTTCTCTTGGGACACCATTTCTCCTCGACTTGGCGCTACCTACAGCTGGGGTGACGAGAACCAGTACCTGTTCCGCGCTTCTTACTCTCAGTTCTATGAGACTTTGGGCTCCGGCTTCATCACTCCCAACAACGCAGCTACTGTGAAGTACTCTTACCATTACTGGTACGACACCAACAATAACCTGCTTGTTGACCAGGGTGAATTGGGTCCCTCTCTCGCATCCAACGTACAATCCGTAAGCGGACGTCCTTTGGACGAAATCGATCCTAACCTCGATCCGCCCAAAGTTGACGAATTCATCGTTGGTGCCGAATGGGCAGTTACCCCTGAATTTACAGTGGGTGCAACTATCACCATGCGTGAACGTAACGATGAAATCTGGCAGCCTGTTAACGGCGCTTCCAGCAGTGACTATGTCTTTGTTGATGGCCCCGAAGGTGTAACCCATCCTGAAACTGGTCAGGTCTTTGATTCTTCTGACCTCGGTTACTGGGTACTGAACAGCGACGCCTACAACAACAGCATTACCACCAACCGCGACAATTATTCCGAAGATTACTTCGGTATTGAATTGACCGCCACCAAACGTCTGTCCAACCGCTGGATGATGCGCGCCAACGTGTCTTTCCAGGACTGGACTCGCAATGTTCCCGACAGCGCCATTGTTGACCCCACTCACTTCCGTAGTGGCTCCAACGAAGATGGCGCAGCAGTAGGTGTTCAGTCTGCTGGTTCCGGCAACCGTTCTAACATCTTCTATGGCAGCTCCAACTGGACCGCCAACATTAACGGTCTCTATCAAATGCCTTGGGATCTCACCATCTCCGCGAACGTAAACGCTCGCGAAGGTTATGTTGCTCCTTATGCATATCGTCACCGTTACAATGATGCTTCCGGTTTCTCCAACACCAGCTTCGTTCTGCCTGGCAGATTTGAAGATACTCGTTTCGACGATCTCTTCTGGGCTGACTTCAAACTCACCAAAACCTTCCATCTCGGTGGACGCACCAAGGTTGAGATCGCCGCTGAACTCTTCAACGCTTTCAACGACGACACCGTCCTTGCTCGTGAACTCCGGTTGGGCATCGGTCGATCCGGTGAGCCTGTGGAAATCATGGCTCCCCGTGTTGGCCGTTTCAGCGCTACCGTTCACTTCTAAGAAGTTAACGGACCGCGTTTGACGGTTCAAATCAAAAAGGGCTCCGGCTTAGGTCGGGGTCCTTTTTTGTTTAGGGCCGAATTTTGAAAATCTGGTAAGATGTTTGAGGCCGTTGCCATCATTTTCAGGCATTCCGGCTAGGAGGATTCATGATGGCTCGGGCCAGGATCAAATTTATCGCTTTTGCACTTTTAATATTATTTATTTTTTCCCTGAATGGCTGCCGCTCGTCAAAATCCGGAGACAGTGAGGCCTTCAGCCTCCTGAAAGCCGACGCCACGAGCCAACCTTCCGATTTAATCATTCTAATAACGATCGACACCTGGCGACACGATGCTTTTGGGGCGGTGGGGGCTCCGGTAAAAACCCCCAATATAGATAGTCTTGCGAAAGAAGGCGTTATCTTCAACAACGCCTTTGCGCACTCGGTAGTTACGCTTCCAAGCCACGCCAGCATCCTCACAGGTCTTTATGCTCACCAACATGGATTGCGCGACAATGCAGGGTTTCGCCTGGATGAGAAAACGCAGACACTCGCCCATCATCTGAAAAATGCCGGGTATGAAACTGCCGCATTTGTTTCAGCATACCCACTAGACTCTCGATATGGCCTGGGCTCGGGCTTCGATCTTTATGATGACTCCTATGATGCATATAAAACCGACAATATTCGGGTGCCCGAAAGACCAGGAGAAATAACCCTAAAACGAGCTTCAGATTGGTTGAATAATAGGAAAAGCGGAAAGCAATTCGTTTGGGTGCATCTCTATGAACCCCACTTTCCATATATCCCCCCAGAACCATTCCGCTCTACCTATTCCGACAATGCCTATTATGGTGAGATCGCATATGCTGATTCACTACTTGGGCCACTACTGGAAAACATCAGGAATTCAAATAAGGACGTGACTCTAGCCATAACCTCTGACCACGGAGAGAGCCTTGGAGAGCACGGAGAGTTAACCCATGGCGTTTTTGCTTACAACGCTACATTAAAGATCCCCCTGATACTTTGGGCGCCCCAAAAGTTAAAACCGGGCAAGATTTCCCAAAGGGCAAGACATGTAGACCTTTTGCCGTCCATTCTCGCCCTCAGCGGTTTGCCAGTGCCAAACAACATAGCTGGATCCCCCCTCTTCGCCAGAAATCGAGAAGCGGATACATCTTATTTTGAATCCCTATCTACCCACCTCAACAGAGGTTGGGCTCCATTACGCGGCTGCCTTGATGACGACTTTAAGGCGATAGAGCTACCCGTTCCAGAGCTTTATGACTTAAATGCAGATCCCCATGAGCAGAACAACCTTGCCGAAACCGATCCAGGAAGGACGGCTGTATTTTTAAATTGCCTCCCCCTTGAGCCAGGATTGGGAGATGGAAGAAGTTCTTTATCAGCAGATGAAATTGAAAACCTTCAAGCACTGGGCTATGTGAGTTCATCCCTGGGCAGCGAAAACGAGACAGACCCCAAATCTTTGGATCCCAAGTTTCTAATGGATGCAGATAAACGATTTCACGAGGCATTGGCAATCTACCAATCGGGAAATTTGCCCGGCGCTATTCAAGCCTTGACGGCTATTATCGAAACCCAGCCGCACATGCTCACAGCCTATCTCCACCTTTCCGACTTTTATGATGAGAGTGGTCGCATGGATCTGGCCATCGAAACCATGAAAAATGCATTGCGCAATGGTGTACGAAATGAATCTGCATTCAGGAAACTGGCTTTATTTCTGACCTCGGCAGGGGAAATAGACGAAGCCTACCAATTGATGAAGGGATTTGCTCAATCAAAGGATCCCGAAACCCACTCTACCCTAGGGAAGATTTTTTCAGCTTACCGCCGTTTCGAACAGGCAAAACACCATTTTGAACTGGCCATGAAGCTGGATGAGGCCAATCCTCAGGCCCACGCCGATATGGGAACACTCTATCTCATGGCACAACAGAAGGAGCTAGCCAGATCTTATTTTGAAAGGGCCTTGTCGCTAAATGATCACAATGCAGAGGCATGGAATGGCTTGGGTGTTGTCAAGGCAGAATCAGATCCGGAAGGGGCCGTCGCTGCATGGGAAAAAGCAGTGAAATACGACTCTAAACTGGCCTTCTGCTATTTCAACCTGGGATTGTTTTATCAAAAAATGGGAAAAGATGATTTAGCGGTGCAACGTTTACAGACCTATGCCACCCTGGTGTCAGGACCACAAAAGCAAAAGGCATTGGAAATTATTGAAAATATTCAAGAAAAATGATTATTTTCTCCCAATTCTACGTATGTACCTTTAGCGGTTTTTTGTGGTTAGGTATCTGTGTACCGATTCCGCTTTTTTCAGGTGTTCGCTATGAGACAAATAGCACTCTCAGGACCGATGAGAAGGTTTGTTGGGAAAACGCATTTTGTCCCTGTCCCAAGTCAGTCTGTTCGTGGCAGATTGACTGTACGATCAGAAAAATGCTGGAGCGCGGTGCGGTTATTTCATTAAGATTCAGGGGGCGCGCAGATGCGAATGAGAATTCTAGTTTTGTTGGCGCTTGTTCCCATGTTGGGAATGAGTCAGGAGTTTGATTCCTTCTTTGAAGAATACAATGTTGTTTTGTATCAGCTTCAAGTCAACGTCTTGGATAAACAGGGAAATCCTATAAAGGGTCTAAAGGCCGAAGACTTTCAGCTTAAATTGGAAGGAACGCAACAAGAGATCGAATCCATTCAGGAATTTGAACTAGAAAGTGTTGTGAACGAGTCCGATATCAAGGCTGCCGAAATTCCCCAGCAGGCCAGGCGCCTGTTTGTCTTCTTTTTTGACCTTAGATTCTCCACAAAACGCGGCGTTTTAAACGCACAAGAAGCTGCTAAAGACTTTGTTACCAGCGAAATGCTTCCCACAGACCTGGCTGGCGTTTTTACTTACAATCCCCTGCGTGGCGTTTCCATGGTCACCAACTTCACCAACGATTCCAATCACCTGATGACTGCGCTTGACACATTAGGACTTGAAACGGCCAAGCATGTAATTCCCGGGCCAGCGGGTTACTACATGAACGACATTCTTTCTTCAAGCAGGAAATTAAATGGCTTCAATGAAAATGGCTTGCTCACAAGCTCCCCGGGAAACAACCGCCGAGGGACAGGGGACCTTGGCTCTCTACACATTGAAGAAATGATGCGGAAAGCACAGAACTTTGAGAAATTGAACTATGACAGGGAAGTCGCCAACTTCTTAGCCAGCATGACCAAGTTCGCAGATGGGCTTCAGTTCATTCGCGGTAGAAAAAACATGGTCTGGTTTTCAACAGGTTTCGACTCGACAAGCCTGATTGGCG
>JBNKOV010000064.1:0-13663 GCA_050294955.1 Holophagae bacterium | reverse complement strand
GGTTTTCTTGCCAATTGCCGGGTTGAAGTCAATACCGTGGTTCATGGGCACATGCCCCATATGTTCTACGCCGCCAATAATGAACATGTCCCCATTGTTTGCAATGATATTGGCCGCTGCAATGTGCAGTGCGGACATAGAGGAGCCACAGAGGCGGTTCACCGTCTGAGCGCCCACAGTTTGGGGGATTCGGGTGGTGAGCGCCGCGTTGCGAGCTATGTTGAAACCCTGCTCCAGAGTCTGCTGAACACAGCCCCAGATAACATCGTCTATTTCTGCTGGATTCACGGCGGGGTTTCGGTCTAAAAGCGCATCGATCACCGCCGCCGACAGGGTCTCCGCCCGAACTTGACGGAAAAAGCCGCCCCTTGAACGCCCCATGGGCGTGCGAACCGCATCTACTACTACTGCTTCTCTCATGGGCTGCCTCCTTATTGGTAATAGCTTTGTCCGGATTTGGCCATGTCCTTCATCCGATCTGTGGGTTCGAAAAGTTTTCCGTAATGCGCGTAGGCCTTGGCTTTTTCACAAACGGCGGCCAAACCCAGGGCGTCGGCGTATTTTAGGGCTCCACCACGAAACGGCGGAAAGCCAATGCCATAGACCAGGCCCATATCCAGCTCGGCCGGGGAATTGACGATCCCGTCTTCCAGGCATCTGGAGCTTTCGATAATCATAGGCAACATGAGATGGTCGATAATTTCTTCATCGCTGAATTCTCTGGGTTCGGGGATCAGGCTGCGAATAAGGGCGGCGGCTTCGGGATCTTTTACCTTCTTGAGCCGGCCCTTCTTGTCCAATTCGTATTTGTAGAATCCGCTGTCGGTTTTCTGGCCAAACCGTTTATTCTCAAACATAACATCCAAAACCGTTTTATGGTCGCGTCCCATGCGGTCGGGAAACCCTTCGGCCATGACCGCTTCCGCGTGATGGGCCGTATCCATGCCTACCACGTCGTTCAAGTAGGCTGGACCCATGGGCCAGCCGAACCCTTCCAGAACCTTGTCTACTTTTACGAAATCCGCTCCAGCGCCTAAAAGGAAGTTGAAGCCTGCAAAATAGGGGAACAGGATGCGGTTAACTAGAAAGCCGGGGCAGTCGTTAACCACGATTGGGTTCTTGCCCATTTTCTGAGCGAAGGCCACGGTGGTGGCAATGGCTGCATCGCTGGACTTCTCGCCTCGGATAACTTCTACCAGGGGCATTTTGTGGACCGGATTGAAGAAGTGCATGCCAACAAAGCGCTCGGGGCGCTTCAGACCTTCAGCCAACCGCGTGATGGATATGGTGGAGGTGTTGGACGCAATGACCGCTTTTTCCGAAACGGTCTCCTCTAGCTCAGCAAGCACCGATTTCTTTATTTTCTCATTCTCAATTACCGCCTCAATGACCATGTCAACACGGCCCATGTCTCCGTAGGAAAGCGTGGGTTGGATCATGTTGAGAGCTGCGGCCATCTTGTCTGGCGTGAACTTGCCTCGTTTGACCAGTTTTCCAAGCAGCTTGGAGGCCTCGGTCAAGCCCAGCTCCAATGCTTCAGGTCTGATATCTTTCATGATCACGGGCGTCTTCCCGCGAGAAGCAGCTTGATAGGCAATGCCCCCGCCCATGATGCCGGCGCCCAGCACAGCGGCGGTTTTGACATCTTGCGCAATCTTGCCCTGTTTTTTGGCTATTTTTTTGAGATATTGATCGTTTATGAAGATTCCGATAAGGTTCTGAGCTACATCGGTCTTTGCAACTTTCATAAACCCCTGGCGCTCCACTTCCAGAGCCTCATCGCGGGACATGCCCGCCGCCGCCTGGATCACCTTGACTGCGCGTACCGGCGCCGGGTAATGGGGACCTGCCTTGCCTGCTATGAAGGCTTTGGCGGTTTCAAAGGACATCATGCCTTCTATTTGATTTAACTGAAGGGGGCCTTTTTTCTCCGCTCTTCTGGCCTGCCAGTTGAAATGACCCGCATCGCAATTTTTGAGCACGCCCAAGGCGGCGCTTTTTAATTTATCGACAGGAACAACGCCGTCGAGAACGCCAATGGCTCGTGCGTCTTCCGCCTTGTTCTCGGAACCGGCTGCGATCCACTCTATGGCGTTGTCCGCGCCAATGAGGCGAGGCAGACGGGTGGTTCCGCCCAAACCAGGGATAATTCCAAGCTTCACTTCGGGAAGGCCGATTCGGGCTCCGGGCTCTGCGATTCGATAATCCGCGCAGAGAGAAACCTCCAGGCCGCCACCCAGGGCGTACCCATTAATAGCCACCACCGTAGGCATGTTGAGGTCTTCCAATTTATTGAAAATGCCATGTTGCATTTTCATGCCTTCGTGAAGTTCTTCCAAAGGCTGCGAGAAGTAGAAGAGAAATTCGGTGATGTCGGCGCCCACAATGAAGGATTCCTTGTCACTGGTGAGCATGAGGCCTTTCAGGGAGTCATCGGCCGCTACAGCGTCTAAGGCCTCATTAAACTCCATCATGGTCTTGTAATTGAATTTATTCACGTAATCATCGGTTGCGTTAAAGCACAATTCTGCAAAATGGTCTTCGACCCGTGAACAGGTGAGCATCGCGCCCTGATAGATCATTCAACACTCCTTCTTGTTTTCCGCAGCGTCTGGTTTCCAATTTTCGCTTACCTCATTTCAACGCCCGGATCGTCTTTGGACAAGCCTGATAATCTTGACAGAGTTTCTCGTGTTTGTCCACAGATGAAGCCATTTTTCCCGGTCGCTTTCTGGTCAGCTCGACTCCCGCCAAAACATGTTCAGGGCCTGTTCCGCCAGGTTCTCCAATTCAAGGTCTCCGTCTTTTTTGTACCAGGACACCGACCAGCTCAGCGCCCCCCTTAAAAAAAGACGCAACAGATTTGCATCAATGGGAAGGCAGCCAATAGCGGCGGCCTCATCCAAAGCGTTCTGCCAAATGGTTTTATAGGCCTCGTACATTTCTTTTAAACGCAATTGGTTCTCTTTATTCAGGCCGCGCCACTCAAAAAACGCAACGGCCAGGCCCTCGCGGGTATCGCCCAGAACATTTTCCAGCTCGGTTCGAATCAGCGCCTTCATTTTCAATTTTGGGGGATCCTCAGTTCCCACTGATTCCTTTAGACGGCGGATGCTGGTCTGCATGGCTTCTTCGATAACCTCAAAGAGGATCGCTTCCTTGCTGTCGAAGTGATGAAAGAGACTTCCAGACTGCAGACCTACTGCTGCGGCCAGATCTCTCACGGTCGTTCTTTCAAAACCTTTCTCTCTAAAGAGCTTTGCAGCCGCACGAATAAGCTGGAGGCGTCTCGCCTCATTGGGTTGTTTCATGCCAACATCCTTGATATATCCGCCCAAAGCCATCGAGCAGATTCTGGCGGGAATAGGCTATCTTAACGCGGCAGCCACCATGGGGCAAGCCCCATCAGCGGTTTCACGTTCTGTTTTCCCTATCCGCATTTTGCAGTTTTGTTGTAAGTTGTGTGTAAATTGATGTATAGTGCAAGTATCGACTGAAAGGAGCTGGTTTTTGATCATTATTTTCGCGGCTGTGCTTTTGTTGGGCGATCGGCTTGTGTTCAAAGTTGAAACAGAATTCAAGAATGTAGATCTGGCAAAGCCTGGCTATATCGATTTCACCTCTGAGCGGATCTATGTTTTGGACACCTCCCTGCGCCAGGTGCATTATTGGGAGCTGGCCACTGGCGAGCATGGCGGACATTTTGCAGAGAAGGGCGAAGGACCCGGTGAAATTTCACTGAAAACCGGCATAGGCGAAATCATGTGTTTCGATAAAAAGATCATGATTTTTGATGAGAGCGCCGCCAAAGTTCACTATTTTGACAAAGACCACAACTACCTTAAAACAAGCCCTCTCCCAGGCATGGGTCGGTATAGTTTCTGGCGAACCAGTGAATATCTTATTGCCCGAAGGGTCTCTACTTCGCGGGGAATTCAAGAGATCCTGGTCATGGATGGGCATTTGAATACAATAAAAGCCATTGCACAAATGCCTTACAAGGTGCATGAATGGATTGACGATAAAACCTATTATTTCAGGCCATTCGCCAACCTTTATGTGGCAGCGGGCTCCGGCTCCTACTTCTTCCTTGGCGAGACCCATGACAATTACGTGCGTGTTTTCAGGGGAACCGAGGAGGTGGACCAATTTCGAACGCCAGTTATGGCGGTAGAGATTTCAATAGAACAAATAGAGAATTTCAAGAAGCGGTACAACCCCAATGCAAACATCAAACTAGAGATTGACCCCAGGGATCCCCCCTTCTTTAACTCGCTTCTTTCCACAGATCCCTATATCATCATGGCTTCCATCCTTTCCAGGTCGGGGACTGTGAAGGGCAGGGCTTTCGACCGGAATGGGAAGGAGGTGGGCGCAGTGGACCAGCGCTTTGGCGAACTGGCTTTTATTGGAGGTTTCGAAGGCAGGTTGATGGTGATGTCCTACACCGAAGAAGGCGATTATCAGCTTAAGGTCTACAAACCGGAAATCAAGCCGAATGTGGTGGATCGCCAGCGTCCATAACTCTGCGAATGGCGCTGTTTAAATCTTGAGCTAGAATGGGTTTGGCTACATATTCTCGTATGCCCAACTTCTTACTTTCCTCGGCTGTAATCGTCTCGCTGAATCCAGAAATCAGGATTACTGGAATGTCCGGACGCACGCCCATCAACCGACCCGCCAGTTGCACCCCTGTCAGGCCTGGCATGGTCTGATCTGTAATGACAAGGTCTACGTCGTCTGGATTAGCCTCAAAAGATTTAAGCGCTTCGATACTGCTGTTGAAGGTAACCACCTCATAACCCATGCGAGACAGCATTTCCCCGCCCATTTCGGCAATTATGCCTTCATCGTCAACAAACATAATGCGTTCCTTGCCCGGCCCTACTCGTTCTTCCATTATGTCTTCCTGCTTCTCATCTTCTTCAACGAGAGGCAGATAAATCCGAAAAACGCTGCCGCGTCCCGGCTCAGACTCCACCGTTATGGCTCCCTCGTGGCCGGTCACAATGCCGTGAACCACTGAAAGGCCCAACCCAGTGCCTTCTCCCACGCCTTTCGTAGTGTAGAAAGGCTCAAAAATACGGGAGATCGTTGCGTCGTCCATGCCTGTGCCTGTGTCTGAAATCACAAGCTTCACAAAATGACCGTGGTTGAGGTTTTTATGGCTTCGCGCTAGCTCGGGATCTATGTCTGCACGACCCAGTTTCACAGTAATGACCCCGCCCATATCCCGCATGGCGTGGTAGGCGTTGGTGCAGAGGTTCATCATGACCTGGTGGAGCTGGGTCGGGTCGGCCATGACCATGCCGCAATCGGCCTCTATTTGAAGGCGAATCTCAATGGTGGTGGGAACCCAGGAACGGATGAGTTTCACCGCCTCCTTCACCACAAGGGCCAGATTGAGAGGCCGTCTCTCATGGTCTACATGCCTGCTGAAAACAAGGATTTGTTGAACCAACTCCTTGGCTCTATTGGCTGCTTTTAGGGCTTGCTGCAGATCTTCCCGAATTCTTGAATCGGCGTCTGCATTCTCCATGGCCATTTCGGTATACCCCAGAATGGGCGTCAGGATATTGTTGAAATCGTGAGCGATTCCACCAGCAAGGGTTCCTAAAGTCTCCATTTTTTGGACATGGTGAAGCTGAGCCTCCAAACTGGCTCGCTCCTCTTCAACCCGTCTCCGCTCTGAAATGTTCTGCGCAGTGCCGATGAGCCTGATCGGTTTGCCGTTGGGGCCTCTCTCCGCCTTGGCGTTGGCGAAAATGCAGCGAACGGAGTCGTCTGGCATGACAATGCGAAACTCAACCTTCAGGCGCTTGCCTTTGCGAACCGTTTCATCTAAGCAATGGTCCAGATGGTCGCGATCTTCGGGATGGGTTCGAGAGAAAAAGGTGTCCAGGGTTGGCGCTCCATCGCTTTTGCTATGGCCAAAAATCCTGTACATTTCATCGGACCAGAAGATGTTGCCTTCTTCGAAATCCCATTCCCAATTGCCGATCTGTGCGATACGCTGCGCCTCCGCCAACCTGAGTTCGCTTTTCTTCAAGGCGCTTTCGGCTCGTTTCCGCTCTGTAATTTCAGTGCCAATTACTAAAAGCCCAGTAATGGCGTCCTCGCCTTTAATTGGAATCACACGATTGGCCCACCAACTGGGAAAAAGAGTGGAGCCCACTGGGGTTTCATAATATCCGCTTTCACCGGTGATCTTGGCCGTCTTTATTACTTCTAGGAAGTGGGACCTCTGGGCCTCGGGTATGAAATCGACCATTTTGTAACCAACCACTTCGTTTATTTTGTGGTTGCCTACAAGGCGGTTGGCAATCATGATCCGTCCATCCAGGTCCAGTTCGATGATGTTATCCGGAACGTTTTCCCAAAGGAACCGCCACCGTTCCTCCAGAGTGCGCAACTGAGCCTCCGCCTTTTTTCGGTCGGTTATATCCCGAACCACAGCACAGCCAAACTCATCGCGACCATATTCCATGTAACTGAGCGCTATTTCCACATCAATCACATTCTCATCAGCGGTAATAAATGTAGACTCGACCATCATCGAATTCTGCCGCGCCAATGACAGCCAGGCATCGTCCCAAAGAGACGGCAGGAAGTCGGGGCTAATGTCGAAAAGACTTAACTTCAAAAGGGCCTCTCTAGAATAGCCCAAACTGCGGCAGGCCGTTTCGTTTACCGAAAAGAGCCTGGCGTTCTTGTGGAACCAGATGACCGCGTCCTTCATCTCATCGATCACAACTCGGTTCATTTCCAGAGATTCCATTTGCTTGCGAGCCAACACGCCCAAGGACCACTTTTTGGTGAGAGTGGTCGCAATCTGCTTGATGGTAACAGTGTCAAAGGGTTTTCGCAGGAAGAGCAAATGATCGGACATCCCAATCTTCTCGATCATCTCTTCCCAGCTATAGTCGGAAAAGGCCGTTACAATCACCATTTCGGTATGAGGCGCAATTTTCCAGATTTCCCCCACCAACTGGACGCCATCCAATCCTGGAGCCATACGAACATCTGTAAAAACAAGAGAATAGGGATCGTTCTCCTCTTGGGCCCGGGTCATCATGACGAGAGCCTCTTCCCCGCTGAAAGCGGAATCGATCCGGTAATAAAAGCGAGGCGTAGAATCTGTGTCTTCATCGCCAAAAAGGGTGTTCTCCAGATCGTGAATGGCCTGATCCATCTCTGGGGACTTGTGATTGGTTAGAACCCGACGAAAATCTTCGTGAATATTTCGGTTGTCATCTACAACCAGGATCCGGTTGTTCAATTCCATCTTTCAACCTTGTTGCCGTCAGGCGGCATGAAGCGCTTTTCGCCTGCCTTTAAATAGGCTGTTTTGTTCATGGTGACTGAGGGTTCTTGGGCATTCGCCAAACCAGAGAAGTGGACGCAGGCCGTCAGCCCTTAAACCAGCGGCGGATGGAAGTTGAGGGTTGCGCCTTATTGGACTGCAACCTGTTTCTCTATAAGAATTTGGAACCAATAATCCGCCCCTTTTCGCTCAGATCAGGCTTTAGAGTCTGGCGCACTCATTGTAGTCTACTATATTTTTATAGGAGAATGGCCTTGGATTCAAGCCATTTGTGGTATAAGGAGGGCAGGAAGATGGACGTGGACGGTTATTTGAGAGGGTTGAGGATCTGAATACGGGGAAGCTGAGAAATCCGGTTCTGGAAAAATACTCCCTTTCTTCGTTTGGAGCACCCCTCAGAAGCAGTCACGCTCCCTCAGGCTCAGGCGGGCCTGACAAACCGGATATCTGCTATGGAGACACATCATGAAGCCTTTATTTATTGCTGGTCTTTTGGCTCTGTCCATACCTTTTGCAACAGCAGGGGACACAGCCGAAGAAAAGATCAAGGAGCTGGGAATTGAACTGGTCAAACCCGCTCCCCCGATTGCCAATTACGTTCGCGCTGTGCGCACAGGGAACCTGGTGTTCCTCTCGGGTCATGGACCCTCCAAACCAGGAGGCGGTTATGTAACTGGAAAGGTGGGTAGAGATCTCACCCTTGAGCAGGGTAAAGATGCCGCTCGCCTTACCGCTATCGCCCTGCTCTCAACCCTGAAAGCCGAGATAGGCGACCTGAACAAGGTTACCCGAATCGTGAAACTCACCGGCATGGTGAACTGCGACCCCGCCTTTACTGGCCAGTCCCAGGTCATCAATGGTTGTTCGGATCTCCTGGTGGCAGTTTTTGGCGAGGAGAAGGGCAAGCACGCCAGAGCAGCGGTGGGCATGGCGTCTCTGCCTGTGGGCCTCGCAGTTGAAATTGAAATGATTGTAGAAGTCGCCGATTAAAACAGCAGGCGATCAAGGGCTTGTTGCCTACTTTTTTTCGGTTCCTCAAAGAAGTCTAGATGGGCGTTTCGGGCATTCCTTCAAGAGAATCGCAAAATGTGTAGACCCAAGACCGGTTGAAAGTGTTAAAATTGACAGGGGATTCCGATTCATTCAGGGATACTAGGGATTGCCTATAGAATAAATACCCTGAAAAGGCCTTCGGTCCGTTGGTAGGACGCCGAGGTGGTGGGAGCAAATATGGGAAATTTTTTCTCACAATATACGGTCACTTTCGATAAAGGCGAGATGATTTATGAGCAGGGCGAGTCTGGCAATTGCATGTTCATCATCAAAGAAGGCAAGATCGTTTTGTACAAAACGTCTGGCGAGCAGAAAGAAGAGATGTCCACCTTGGAAAAAGGGGACTTTTTTGGTGAATTGAGCATTCTAGAGCATTGCCCCAGGGTGGAAACAGCCAAAGCCCTCGCCAATTGCTCTCTCGTGGTCATTCATCGCAGCACCTTTGTGAAAATGATCAAATCGAACATGGAAATTGCAATTCGCATGTTGCAAAAGCTGTCAACTAAAATGCGGCTCTCTAATGAGCGCATCGATCGGCTTATCACCCAACTGGCATCGGTCGAAAATATCACCCACACCACCCAGCCTAATTTCCAGCCCGTGAGAGAAGAAAAGAAATTATCGGGAAAGCTGGTTTCCATCGCTACAAACCGCATGTTCATGCTCAGCGAGGACCGCAACCTCATTGGCAGGTTCGACCCCGTAACCGGCATCAAACCAGAGGTCGATCTCACCTACGAAGATGACACCCGCTCTGTCTCCAGGCGTCACGCGGTGATCTTGCGCAAAGACAATAAATTTTTTGTTCAGGAAGAGATCGGCGTGTTAAACGGCACCTTTGTCAATGGAGCCAAGGCAAGTTCCAACAACCAGCTCATCCCTTTAAAAGATCAGGACATGGTGAATATTGGCATGCTTGCCTTCAAATTTTACGTGGTTTCCGAAGACGAGCTTTAAACCGAGTCAGCTTTTTCCCCACGGCGAAGCGACATGGACAGGTATTTCTTACTTGCCCAATGTCGCGCAAACTTCTGTACTAAATGTACGAGTTCACCATGGCTTCCATGCGATCCAATCCTCGGGCGACCTCTTCTAAAGGCGGTCCATAGCTCAAACGCACGAAGGAGTCCAGTCGAGATGGGATATGGCTGCGTCGTTTGCCGGGATTCACATCAAAGAAGATGCCGGGCACACAAATTACCCGTCTTTTAAGAGCTTCCTCAAAAAAGCTCATGCTGTTTTGCAAGGGCGCAGGCAAGGCGGACAAATCGGCGAAACAATAGAAGCTGCCCTGAGGTTGTGACTTGGGAGCCATATTCATTTTAGAGAGGCGCTCTAGCATGATTTCTCGTTTTTTGGCGAAATGCACCTGTATGGATCGCGCTTCCTTGTTGGCAAAGTCTGGATCCAAGAGTGGAATTGCAGCATTTTGGATCGCGTGGGGAGCGCCGCCGTCCAAGAAGGAACCTGCGGAAATGATATGCTCAATCACTCTTTTTGGACCCACCGTCCATGAAAGGCGCATGCCAGGATAACGCCAGTTCTTGGTAAGGCCGTCAACCACCACGACGGGATCACGGTTGACGTTTTCCACATAGGCGCAAGCGCTTAAAGATAAATTCTGCTCAGCTACCTCGTCGTAAAGGTAGTGGGAATAAAATTCATCGAAAATCAACATGCTCTGTAATTCACGAGCGGTTTCCACCCATTCGGCAAGAACATCGCCATGGAGCGCCTGCCCCGTTGGATTACACGGGTTGGACATCAAAACAGCTCCCAAGCCCATGCCCACGATTTCATCCCGCAGCAGCCCAGGGCGAAACCGGAACCCGTCTTGAGGGTTCAGAAGAATGGGAATGGGCACAAAGTCCCGGAACAAGTCTAGCAACTCTTCATAGGCAGTGTAATCCGGTAGAAAATGGCCCAGATTCACCGAACTCAGGGCCGCAGCTATGCGGGTTAGCCCGACCCGACCCCCTGCGCAGATTGCTACGTTCTCAGCCGTATATTGGGAACTCATGCCTTTCCGATAACGAGCATTGTACAATGCCGCGACGGCGTCCCTCAGGTCGGGAACGCCGCCAACCGGCCCATATTCGTGCGATGAAATGGACACAGGAATGGTGTCCATTCGTCCCGGCCCCCCTTCAATTTCGCCCGTTTCCGGGGCGCCCTGCCCCAGGTTGGACCACTTTTCGTTTCCGTAATGAAAACCCTGTTTATTGGCTTCCGACATAACATAGATAACGCCGGTTTTTGGCACGTCTCTGAAATTTGGAAATTCGGGAGGATGTTCGCGATAGTACATATTCGGCACTTCCTGGTCAAATGATCGTCCCTTGAGAGTATACCCAAATGCGGTTAATAGCAAGCTGAAAGGCGAATTCTTTTTTGGGTTTTGTCTTTTTTCAACACCCTAATTCCAAACATGGTATGTTAAAGAACAGGGAGGCGACGAGAATGACCATAAAAGTGGCGATTGGGATGGGCAGCAACCTGGGGAACTGTTTCTCCAATATGGCTGCGGCCCTGGAAGATTTGAAACGTTTAGGTGGTCAAGCCTTTCGATGCAGTTCGCTTTTCAAATCTAAAGCCGTAGACTGCAAAGAGCCTTATGACTTTCTCAACGCCGCAGTCTGCTTCGAAACCGCCATTCCAGCAGAAGCCCTGTTAACCCATCTTATGGATATAGAACACCGGTTCGGCAGAGAACGCCCCTATCCTAATGCGCCCAGAAGGATGGATTTGGACCTGCTCCTGTATGGCGAAACCGTTCTCCACTCTTCTCAGCTTACGCTGCCCCACCCCCGCATGCACCAACGGCTTTTCGTTTTAGCCCCCCTTGCCGAAATTTGGCCTGACGCAGTTCATCCCATCCTGAAATCAACTGTATCCCAACTCAGACAAACCGCACTCGTTGCTGAGGAGGAAAACGCAGTCGCAAAAAACCCATTTCAGTGGTCACATGTTTCCTTTTGATGACAATTGTTCCTGATTTTTGGAGCCAGCGTTTTTAAACGAAAATCATCGCAAAAGGTTTCACTCCATGGTGTTTTCGGGATTTTCAGACCACAATTCAGACCTGTATTCATTTTGGTACGAGCCTTGCTTATTATTTAAGGTGACCGATGCGGAAAGGAGGAACGCCATGAAAGCTTCCATTTTTTTAATTCTTACAACCAGCCTGCTTTTTGCTGGTCAGCTTCCTGAAGAGCGCTTTACAGATGAGGTGGATCTGTCACAACACAGCTCTGGTGAGCGCTACGCACGGGTGACCTATGCAGACAAATACGCCTATATCCTCCATGAAGACGAAGAAGAGGAACAGGCAATTCGCAATGTGCCAGTGGTTGCCGGCGACTTTTTTGAAACCCGGGCCAATACCTACGCTGAAATGGAATACATTGACGGAACTGTAATGCAGATCGCAGACCGTTCTGAAGTGGAGTTTCAAGCCATTAATGAGATTTATGATCGTGAGAGCCTCACGATTGTCAAGCTCCACAAGGGCGGCGTTTTTCTGCATGTACGGGAACCTTTGGGCGACAATATCAGCAGAGTGTACCGCATCGACACGGAATCCGGTTCCGCATACATTGAAGCCCCTGGCATTTACCATGTTCTGCTGGAAGGCCCTCGTATGAAACTAAAAACTTTTCGGGGTTTTGCCGAGCTGAGCGGCGAGGAAGATTCCGTTCCTATTTACAGCGGCGAATACAGCACCATCAGAGGCATGGCCAGCCCTGTTCGGGTAAGACCTTTCAGCTCGTTCCACACCAATAAATTCGAGCAGTGGGCCTACGGTCGAGAACCCTATCACGAAGGGGTAAGCGCCGGCTATGTAGATCCTGAAATTTCTGCATACAGCCGTGACCTGGACGAAAACGGCGAATGGCGATACAGTGACGAACTGGCGGTAAACATCTGGGTTCCCTATGTTGAAACCAGTTGGCGACCCTATAACCATGGTTATTGGTCTACTGTTGGCGGTTTAATGACCTGGGTTTCCTATGACTCTTTTGGCTGGGTAACACACCATTACGGTCGTTGGGGATGGAGCTCTCGCTTCGGCTGGTATTGGCGTCCCGGACGTCACTACTCTCCAGCCTGGGTGGCCTGGAGCACCTACGACACCTATGTGGGCTGGTGCCCCTTAGGTTGGTCCAACCGACCCTATTACTACGGCTTTTACAATGGACATTATCGACCCAACACAGTGATTATCAATAACCACAACAATTATTGGAACTATGTTTCCTCCACGAACATTGTCAACCGTGACCGGAACTACACCTATCGCAAGGTCAATCCTCGAAATACGCGGGTTATTTCTCGTGCAAGCGTCTATGTAACCCGTGACGATTACCGAAGCGGTAAGAGCCTGACCAGAGTCGTTAGCAACCCAAAGGTGAACAGGGAAAGGGCCGCCGTCCGACGCGCCAACAGCTCCGCATCCCTGGTGGTCCGAGGCCAGAACTCAAGATCGGATCGTCTTCAAATTAAAAGCAGGGCGACCGGCACTCGTGCATCCTCTCGGTTTAGACCTCAAGTAACCCGTTCATCCCCAACGCAAAATACCAGAAGGGCAACTACAAACAGGCAAAGCAACAGCAATGATTACAGCGTCAATCAGAGGAATTCAACGACTCGATATGAGAGCACTTCTAGACCCAGGCGGTCACAAGAAGTTGTGCCAGACAATAGCGGTACGCAAAGACGTTATCGTCCTTCTACCCGAAACAGTTCTTCAAGGAATTCAACACGCAGAAATAGTGTGACTTATGAAGCTACTCCAGATAAATCAAACCAAAACGTAAGACAAGGCGCTTCAGGTCAGAGTAATAACAACACTCAATCTGCACGGCCCAATCAAAACCACAGTAGGCGTACCAACGCTGTTAGGCCTTCTAACAGTCGCTCACCCCGATCAAACGCGGTTCGTCCCAGAAACAACACGACATCTCGTTCAAACGTAGTGCGTCCCAGAAATAACGCCTCGTCTCGATCAGAGGCGGTTCGTCCCAGGAATAATACGTCATCACGATCCAATGCGACGCGCCCCAGAAATAATACGTCATCACGATCCAATGCGACGCGCCCCAGAACCAACAACTCCAGATCCAGCGCCACACGCTCAAGAGCCACCAACTCCAGGTCTAACGCTACGCGACAAAGAAGCCAGAGTTCGCGTCCCAATGTAAAACGCAAAAAAGACAACTCACCCTAACCTTAAGCCAGCTCAACGTCCAAGCGAAAGGGGCAAGCCCCGCCTTGTCCCTTTTCCTT
>JBNKOV010000063.1:0-13674 GCA_050294955.1 Holophagae bacterium | reverse complement strand
GCCACATGGGCCGCCGTCTCTTGTGTTCATTTAGGATTTGGAATGGCTCTTACCGCATTAGCTCTCCATCGCAAAAGCAGGCGCCTCGTTAGTGACAGGCTCTTCCGCTTTCTTCGCGAGCAGAATGGCCGGAAGCAAGGTTACATCCGTGAAGAGCGCCGTCGTGAGAACAATGGCCGTGATCATGCCGAAATTAATATTGGGCACAAAGGACGCAAACATGAAGGTAGCGAAAGCCACCACCAGAACCATAGTCGTCACAAAAAGCGCCGGTCCCGTATGGGTCAACACGTGCGCCACCGCGTGGGACGGGCTGGACCCATGCTTTCTCCAACGATTGTAGTTGCTCAAAAAGTGGATGGTGTCGTCCACCGCAATACCCAAACAGGTGCTGGTGACCAGAACCGTGCCGATATCCAAAGGCTTGTCCAGCAGGTACATAAACGCGCCGCCCATAATCAGGGGCATGGTGTTGGGAATCATGGAGAGCATGCCCAGCTTAAAGGATCTCAGCGCGAAACACATCAACAGCGCCACCAGGACCAACGCCATGGAAATGGAAGTAATAAAGGCATTTACCACATAGGGGTTCATGCTGTGGTATATGGGAATCTTGCCCGTAACCTCAGCGTTCAGACCCAGCTCGCGGGCTTTCGCTTCAATCACGTCGATCTCCAGCAAGGTCTGCTTTGAGGCGTGAAGATTGGTCATGGCCGTGAGACGAATCAGGCTGTTGTCCAGACTCATTCTATTGCTCAAATCCATGCCCTGAGGCAGACTCATGGTGTAGAGAAACAGCTCCTGGGCAATCAGCTCATGATTGTCGGGCAGCATATAAGCGTCTTGACTATCACCATTTAAAGAACGGTTCGTCTGCTTGATAATGTCGATAACCGAAATGGTTTTGGACACATAGGACTGAGAGTCCAGCCAGTTCTGGAACGCCTCCACCTTGCCCAGGAATTCCGGCTTCTTAATCCCGTCCGGCTCGCCGCTGTCGATGGAGATCTCCATGCCCGACATGCCGCCAACGGCCTTTTCCGCATAATCATTGGCCACGCGAGTGTGGACCGACTCGGCGAAATACTTATAAGGGTCGGAATTGATCTCGTTTTGCAGCGCGGTGTAGACCGCCGCAACGCCGAGAATCGCAAACACCGCAATCACCATCCGAGCGTTGCGCTGCAACCATTCCGCGTAACGCAACGCAAGAGGATGGGCGTCGGTATGATGGGTTTTACTGCCTTTAAAACGCACCTTGATAGGCATATAAGCCATCACCGGCGTCACCAGGAAGATGGTAATGAACCAGGCCAGCAGCGTTCCCGTGCCCGCCAGAATACCCATGTAAACCACTGGGATAATTTTGGCGCTGAAGAAACTGAAGAACCCGATGGAGGTAGACACGCTGGTCAACAAGGTGGGCTCCAGATTCTTCACCAGAGTCTTGTGAGCGGCCTGTTTCCGCTCCAAACCCGAGGCCCGGAATTGGAAGAAGGTGACCAGAATATGAACCGCGTCCGCCACACTGATGGCTATGAGAATATGGGGCACGATGGCCGTGAGGTTATTGAACCGAATGCCGATCCAACCCGCAAAGCCCAAAGTGCCTATCACGCTGAGCGCAATCACGATAAACGGAAGGATCAACCCGGATTTGTTCCTGAAGGAAAGCAGGAGAAACAGCACAATGGCGCCCAACAGCACCGGCACCATGGTCTCCATGTCGGATTGGGTCAACTCCTTAAAGGTATGGCTCACCAGAGCCGAGCCCGTGAGATAGAACTGGTGATCGCCCGGTCCCTTGTACTTTTCCGCATTGTGCAGATAGGTCACCGGTTCGCCGCCCTGATGTCGAGCCATCAATGCACGGGCGCCGTCCACCACCGTCTGGAAATCGGGTGTGCCGCCAATCGCGGGCTTCAACGAACCGTAAATCACGGCAACCGTGCCCTCGTCGTTCACCAGATAACCCGGAATCACCTCGTGATTCAAAGCCACTTCCCTGCGCTCAGCCAGGATCTCGTCGGTCAACTCCTGATCGTCGGGAATCAGAGGCTCCACCATCAGGTCGTCTTCCTCGGAATGGGTCCAGTTATAGTTGCTCAAAGATTCTACCCGAATAATCTCAGGCACCTGCCAGAATTCTTCGGTCAGCTTCTGCAACAGCTCGCTCGACTCTTTATCAAAAATACCGCTGGGGCTGTGCAACAACAACACCACGTTTTCATCGTTGCCGAACCGCCGCTCGAAAGCGTCAAATTTCGCAAGCAATGGATCCGTGTCCCGGAACCAGATCCGATAAGAAAAATCGGTCTTCAACCTGGCCAGGCCGGGGATCAGAACGCCAATCAGAACAATAGCGGCCAAAATAGATTTCCATGGGTTGTCTATGAGGTATGTAGCTACCTTATGCGATAGGGTTTGTTTATCATACGGGGTCATGCAATTCTCCTTGCAATTCGCGCGCGGTCCAGACCGCATGGGATACTTCCCGGTTTTTTGGGTTGTTTTTTCCTAAAAGAAACGGCTCAGCTCAAGGAAAGCCTGGTTGCTTTCGTCCAGGTTCTCAAGGCCCACAGGCCCTGCTTCCTTCTGAGGCGCGTCGATCCAGCGCAATCCGCCCTCAATGCTCCAGGTGTCGGAGAGGCGTTGCTTATAGCTGAAGTTCAAGAGGATTTCATGGTTGCGTTCCAGGTCGTAGATACATGTAAACAACAGTTCTCTACCCATGGTGTCGTTCCAGGCGTGGCGAACGCCAGCCAGGATGTCTCTTTGAAAGGGACTCAAATTGGCCCGTTCCTGTTCCGTGGTTCCAAAAATGCCCATGCCTTCAAATAGCAGGGTGGTTTCCGAACCGCTCTGCCCGTTCCAACCGTACTCCAACCCAAAGGCGGCCTGATCATGGTCCACCTGATTGTAATTTGCATAAGCGACATGGTCTTCAAACGCCTTGTGGGCGTACTCTAATTTGAAGATAACCCCGCCGAAAATATGCAGATAGGTCAACCCCAAATCTTGAACTTGCGAATAGGCCGGTCGGGCCTCCAAGGTCTGGGGATCAACGGAGAACACGGGGAACTGCCGGTCCATATGGTCCAGATAATGGACGCTCAGATCTGCGTTCCCAATGGTTTGGGTAAATCGGGCGCCCCATTGCGACCCGTAATTGTCGGATGAAATCTCGTCGTCTTCCAGCCAGATCGGCTCGCCCACCGTGAAACCGGCGGGCAGAAAGCTGAGTCGACTGCTAGGGCCTGGCAGGTTGGGCGCTTCGTAACGGGGCATGTAATACAACGACAGACCGCCGTCTCGAATGGAGCGCCGAACCGAGAACATCAACTCACCCAGTTTTTCCGGGTTCTCAATGTTGCTGTCCAAGTTTCGACTGTTCACAATATCGGCGGGATGGAACGCTTCGGTAGCGGTCCAATTCCACATTTGAAAACCCAGGCGCACATCCCAAGGCCCCTTGCGATAACCCGCCCAAGCCTCTTCAAAAGCAGTGAGATCGCGGGTTTCATCCTCGTGATCCACTCGCCCAAAAGCGCGAACGCGAACCCGCCAGGGACCCTTGCGATATTGAGAGTCAACCCGGGCGAACAATCCCAGATTAAAGTCTTGGGTATGATCCTGATCATCATCGGTAAATTGTCGGGATTCCGCCGTCACCTCGCCCTGGCTTTTCCAACCAGACGCGCCAAATCCAGGCGCAGCAAGGCCAAGAATCCCAACAACTACCGCCAGTTGTTGGCACACAATTCTATTCATTTCACCATCTCTCGCAACGCCCCTAAACGGGGCGGAAGGCCGACAACCCGCAGGTGTCGGCGCGTATTCATTTAAAAGCTTCAGTCAATAAGGTAGTCAGAGGAGAAGTGATCCTCGCCATAAGTTCTGCCCAATTCCCGAACCGACCAGGTAATAACCGACTTCTTCTGGGTTTGAACATTCTCCATGAGGATCTCGTCTGCGCGCCACCACTGATCGTATTTCTTGTAATTATTGAAGGTTCCCACCTTCAACAGCTCGCCCTTGCGGTCGTAATACTCAATTTTCAGGGGGTTGTTGTACTCTTTATCGAACCAGACCAGCTCCTTGGAGTAACCAGACTTGCTGCTCACCGGATCACGCTCAATTCTCCAGCAATCGCGACCGTTCAACTCCTGATCGTCGATGTACTTATAGGTAAACTCTTCAACCTCCTGGCTGCCCAGATCCTCGTAGGAGAATTCACTACCCATGAAAGAGCCCGACTTGTTGCGAGAACTGATACGCTTAACACGCTTCAAAGCAGGCAGGTACAGCCATTGATCATCGTCGCCCGTCTTGTGGGACCACGTCAACATGCGCGTGCCCTTCACATCCGCAGGCCATTGAAACACACTGATCGACTTGTCCCCGTCATCGCTCACCTCAACGGTTTCCGTCGTCATCTTTCGCTCCGTCCTGTCCCCGTGAGCGTTAATCAACACCATTTCCATTTCCGAATATTCACCAACGAAACCCTCGTTGGCCTTGTCAATCTGTTTGGCCAGGCGCAAACCCTCTTCCTCAGGCGTGCCTGCCGCCAGAAATGGGACTGCAAGCATCATGAAACCAATAATTCGAAACATCCTCAAACTCTCCTTGATCGCAGAACTACGAATCTGCACTTGCCGGTTTCTTTTCCAGCAATTGTTTACGGAACAACGCCAAGGCGGCGGGATTGTAATGGGTCTTAATCGCTTTGTCGGTCAAGCCCATGCCGCGAAGCGAAAACAAAATAGCCTGCTCCACAACCTTTTCCTTACCAACCCCATACGGAATCACCCGTTCCTCTGGCATGTTCAAAATTCCCAACGCCACTGCGATATGGTGGGCAAACCACCACCGGCACGACACATCCAGCCACCCTTCAACCATGTCGCCAGAATCCTCCGCAGCCTTCACACTGGCCCGGAGCATGCTTTCCCATATGCTGATATGCTCCTCCAAAAACATTCTGGCAAAACTTCCATCTTCAAGGTAACTGTTGATCAACAATCGATGTATATCATTGTGGGTTAGTATGTTTTCGTTGTCATCATCATCACCGTACACAATCACATTGATCAAGAAATAAATCGCATGAATAAGCGTGGATGTGCTGGGCTCCAACTGGGCGATGAGGTTGGTGTGTTCCTCCTTCGAACGGCAACAGAAATTTTTAATCTCACGGTAGATCACCTCTTTGTTGGGGAAATGCCGGTACAACAACGCCTCGGAAACATCCGCCGCCTTGGCGATCTCCCGGGTCGTGGTCCCATTAAAACCCCGTTGCGCAAAAAGAGGCACCGCCGCCGTAAGAATAGAGCGCCGTCGCTCCTCTGCTGACATTCGGGAACCCTTAACCATTCATCACCTCCGCTATCTAAGTTAGTAAGTACTCACTTCAGAGTCAAGGCATTTTGAAAAAAAATTTGAGTAAGCCAAGATGCACATCTCATAACCCGCTCACTCAAAGCATATTATGCCACAAAAAAACATTTCTGCCTAACAGTGAGTGAGCACTCACTAATGAGAGGACACATTCGTTTTCTCTTCCCTGACACCCGCCCATCGAGCATCATCCCCATTTCTTGCGTATTGTGCGCGGGGCATGTTCTTTGCTACCCTCACAACAGAGAGGAGTCGCTACAATGTTTATTTGCATTTTTCTATGGGCCGCCTGGATGGGTCAAGACAGTGAAGTTACTTACGAAGAGAAGGTTACGGTTAGATATGTGAGTTTAGACGTCTCCGCCACAGACGCCGGGGGCAACCCCGTTGACGACCTGAAACCGTCCGACTTTGTGGTCAAGGAGAACAAGAAGAAGGTGCAGTTGACCTCCTTCCAAAAACTGGAATACGCCACAAAACGCATCGTTGCCTTCGACCTGAAAACAGGCAAACCCTCCCAGAGCGCAACAGCCGATGTCTCAGCCATCCCTCAATTTATCCTTGTTTTGGACATGAAGTCGGCCCTGGTGCATGAAATCGAGGTTATCTTTAAACAACTCGACGCCTTTCTCGCGGCCCGACCCAACGACCAGGCCCAATGGATGCTCTACAGCATGGAAGACGGCCTCTTAACCCGCGATTTCGAATCGGACCCCAAAACCGTCCAGCAGAAGTTGAACAACTACAAAGCATCTTATTTCCAACGGCTTGAAAAGCGTAAAAAACAAATGCGGCGCACGCCCACCTCCCACCTCGCAGACAACCGAACCCTCGCTCAGTTGGAAGAGAAACTCATCCAATGCAGAGACCGCTACAACGACTTTTACAATTTCGAAAACTGTGCATTTGAAGAGCTTTCCGCAAATATCGCCATCCAGCAGGAGCGGGTTTTGCGCATCATGGAAGAGCTTGAAGCCCTAACCTATGAGTTCCAAGAGCGGCCCGGACTGAAAACCATGCTCTTCGTATCGCCCGGCTTCTCCCTGAAACCCGGCCAGGCCGCCTCCAACCTCACCACCTATTACCGCAATATCGCGGGCGGGAATCGGGGCGCCGGCTTTGGCTCCGACTCCGACATGCGCTTGGAGTCCGCCAACGGCCCAAACCTCATGCCCGTTTTGCCCGACTACGAGACCCACTTCCAAAAAGTAGTCCATGCCTGCGTGCGCAACCGCGTCATGTTCCATACCTTCGACCTGTTCAACCACAAACTGAACAGAGACGCCAAAGACCTTAGCAACGAGGGACTTCCCAAAATCATCAAACACGCCTATCGCGACTTTGGCAAGGAGTTGAACGAGGGACTCATATCCCTCGCCCAGGAGTCCGGCGGCCGCTTCTTCTCCGGAGACAGCCTGCTGGAGCCCATGACCAGGCTGGTGGAAGAACCCCGCATCATCTACGTCTTGGGCTACGAAAGCCCATCCGGGAAATCGGGCAAGTACCGAACCATTAAAATCAAGTGCAAGCGCAAGGACGTCGCGCTGAACCATCGCAAGGGATATTTCGGCGAATAAATCAGGTTCAGAACCGCCCACGCCAACACATTCCGCTGATCACCGCCTCGGGAGCAATATTTTTTCACTTTTTTTCGAACCACCCGCGCAGATGCGTGTCTTTAAAACTGTGAAAGATGGTAATATCGAAGAAAATGCGCCCTGGAAAACCCGAGGAACCCAGCATGCCCGTTCCCAAATTTCTAATTTTGACCGCTCTTTTATTGGCCCTGTCGCCCACAGGACAAGGGACCGCCCAATACGAGCTGGTCCCTCAAATGATCCACGAATACGCCCTCAACGACCTGGCCTATGGGCCAAACGGCGCCTGTTTCGCCAGCGCCAGCTACGACCGGGTCGTCCTTTGGGAGATTCAAACCGGCAAACAGATCCGCGTCTATCCCGGCATGGGCAGAGGATTTACCTCAGTCGCCTTTAGCGGCGACGGGAAAAGACTGGCCGCCGGGACCATGGACCAGACGGTAGTGATCTGGAACCTGGAGACCGGCCAGGTAGAACACGTGTTGCAAGGCCACAGCTATGGCGTTCGCGACATTGCCTTTAGTCCCAACGGACGCCAGCTCGCCAGCGTAGCCTCCCGCCTCGCCGCCAAACCCGAGGATGAGACAACCCCGGGCCTGAAAGCCGTCGGCGGCGTACTTGGGGAATGGCTCATCAAGAAGGAAAAATTTAGCGAATTGAAGATCTGGGACGTGGAAACCGGTGCCGAAATCATCCAGTTCCCCAAGGACCAGAGCCCGGTGGAGCCCATCTGCTATTCCCCAGACGGAAAAACCATCGCGGGAGGCGGCGTGGCCTTCACCGCCGGATTATGGGATGTGGAAACCGGCCAGGTCATGCGCATCTACACCCACCGCAATTTCCATCTCCAGGCCCTGGCCTTTAGCCCTGACGGAAAACGACTCGCCGGCGCCTATTGGGGCCGAGACTACCAGCAATTTCCCGCCAGGGGCGTTCAAGTCTGGGATACAGCCACCAGAGCCGTCATCCACGATTTCTCTGGCTACAAAGGCTTTGTGCAAGACCTGGCCTTCAGTCCGGACGGCGCCCAGATCGTAACCGCCGCCAACGATTACCCCGTCTACCTACCCGAAAAACCCAAGAAACGCAGCCTGGTCACCGCCCTCAACGACCGCAACGGATCGGCGGAACGGCGCGACCCATCCGAAAAATTCACCGATGATCCCGATTCGGTCTGGTACCGCGAGCCAGACGGAACCTACAAGTCGAACGCCCACCCCAAAGAGGGTTATAAACTGGGAGAGCTAAAGTTATGGAACGCCGCCGACGGCAGCCCCGCCGGTGTCTTTATACGCCAGTCCTCACCCATCTACACCGTCGCCTTCGGACCCGACAACCATATCGTAAGCGACGGAGAAGGCTACGCCATCAAACGCTGGAACGCCGAAAACTTCAAGGAAACCCATTCCGTACAGGGTGTTGCCTCCGAAGTACAGGATCTGGTCTTCAGTCCCAACGGCGCCCTTGTCGCCAACCTGGACATGTCCAACTGCTTCCGAGTGTGGGACGTAGCCAATATGCGCAGAATCCGACTGTTCCGGGGCCATGAAAAGCGCATCAACGCCGTGGCCTTCTCGCCGGATTCCAAACAAATCGCCTCATCTTCAGAGGACAAGACCATTCGAATCTGGGACTTGGAAAGCGGCGACCAGTTGCATGCCCTGCAATGCGACAAATATCCTCGCGGCCTCGCCTTCCACCCCAGCGGGAAATGGTTGGTGGGCTTGGAATGGCCTCATCTGGGACTTCGAACCGTCAGGGATAAAGCCCTGACCTGGTGGGATTTAAAAACGCTGACCCCTCTGAAATTCAAGGATAAGGAGGCCTGGCAAATTGGAAAAGAAAAGTACAACCAGGCCTCCTTCAGCAGAGATGGGCGATTGCTCCTGCTTTCAGCGGGTTACCGAAACCTGGGCCGCTACGAATACGCATCCGCCGCACCCACCGACTTGTGGGATGTGGCCAGCGGCAAACCCGTGCATCGGTTTGAGACCTCCGACGCCGCGGATTACAGCGACGGGAACCGTTTCATAGTAACCGCTCAAGGCCCCAAACTGGAACTCATAGACGTAGCGACTCACAAGAAACTTCGATCCTTTAGCGGCCATGAATCCTGGACGGGCCGCCTGCTGGATGTGAAACAAGAGCTGGGCGTCACCTCCGTGGACATCAGCCCGGACGACCGTTTTCTGGTCAGTTGCGGCGTAGATAAGACCATGCGAATATGGGACATGGAAACCGGCCAGAACCTTCGCACCCTCCAGGGCCGCTACCAACTCGCCCGTTTCTCGCCCAAAGGCAACCTCATTGTGAGCGCCGGTTTCGATGGACGCCTGGAGCTTTGGAACGTAGCCGAACTAACCGAAACAGACCGGGAAGCACAGCCCGCCGCAACCATGATCGGGCTTCCCAAAAGCGAAGATTTCATCGCCTTCACCCCGGAGCTGTATTACAAATGCACTCGGAACGGCTACAAGGCGGTAGTGGTGCTCAAAGACAATAAAGCCTATGGTTTTGATCAATTCGACGCCTTGCTGAACAGACCCGACAAAGTGATAGAGGCCCTGCCCGGTTCCGACCCCAACCTGGCCGCCATGTACCACAGAGCCTATGAAAAACGCATCGCGGGCATGGGCTTGGACCCGAACCAACTCGCTCTCGACTTTCGGCTCCCCGAATTGAAGATCCTGGATCCCGGGCCGCTGGGCGCAACCGCCGCCGACAAGGTGCAGATAACCCTCAGCATTCAAGATCCTTCAGGCCAACCCGACCGGCTTTCCGCCTGGGTGAATGGCGTGCCCGTTGCGGGCCGATCCGGCATCGATCTTTCCGGAAAAGCCGGAACCCTCGCCCTCCCCGTAGAACTGAGTCCTGGCCCAAACACCCTGGAACTCTCCGTTATGAACAAGAAGGGCGTCGCGTCTTATCGACAGACCCTATTTTATGAAAAAACCGGAAAACAACCCAAGCCCGACCTCTACCTTGTAGCCGTTGGCGTCTCGGATTACAGCCGTTATGGCGCAGATCGCGACCTTAAATTCGCCGCAGAAGACGCACGGGACTTTGCAAAAACCATGGAATATTTCCGACCCTTGTTCGGCCAGATCCACAAGGTGGAATTGTTGAACGGCGCCGCGACCCGCGAACGCATCACCCAGGTCCGAGGTTTCCTGGAACGGGCGCGTGTCCAAGACCAGATTATCTTCTTCATGGCGGGCCACGGCCTGCTGGATGGCAAGGGCGATTTCTACTACGGCGCAGTGGATATAGACTTTATGCAGCCCGAACAGCGCGGATTCGCCTATGGGGAAATAGAACGCCTCATGGACGGCCTGAGATCCCGGCGCAAACTGGTGCTCATCGACGCCTGCCACAGCGGCGCGGTGGACAAACAAACCCGCATGACCCAACTGGAGCCATCCGAAACCGAACAGATCCGGGGGTTTAGAAAGAAGACATCCCCCAAATCCCTCCTGGTGGATCAAGAGAACAGCTTCGACCTGGCCCGAGAACTGTTCGTAAACCTCAACCGGGGATCCGGGACCATGGTCATCTCCGCAGCCCGGGGGAATGAGTACGCATTCGAGCGAGAGGACTGGGGCAACGGCGCCTTCACCTACGCCCTCATGAAAGGCCTGAGCCCAGGAGAAAAGCAGAACCTGCCCCGGGCCGACGCCAACGAAGACCATCAACTAACCATCACAGAACTAAGACGATTCGCCATGAAAGAGGTGAAACATATCACTCGGGGCCGACAGACCCCAACCTCAAGAGAAGAGACCCTCAACTTCGACTATCCCCTCTTGCAGTTCCCCGAGCAGAAACAGGGATTGCTAAAACAACTTAAGAACAAGACATTGAGCATGTTGGACAATTTTCAGAATCGATTGACCCGAGGGGAATGGGAGGATGAAGAAAAGCCCTTGCAGTTCTGGGGCAAACGGGGCGCCGTCATCCAAGCGCCGGAACTGCAAACCGGCGAAGCCATAGAGCCCGAACCTGGCTATTACCCGGCCCCTTTGACGCCAGAAAAGCGAGACAGAACGTGCCGCCGTCAGCTCCTGGAATTCCGCGGCTGCGAGGGCGAGGACCGGATGAAAGGCGCGGATCAAATCTTCCGGTTTCGCCGACTCAATGGTGAAAAGGGTCAGCTCTATGTCTATCAATACCAGCAAACAACGCCAAAGGCCATGGTGGATGAATGCCTCAATTTCCACTTTGCAGACATCGCCCCGGTTCACAAAGACTACCTACAGCAGGGCAGAACAACCGTCGTGAAATGGGAGACCGGAACCCTGCACGACAAGGTAGTGATGTTCCTAACAACCCAGACCATCTACGATTCCAGAGCTGGGGGCATGTCGCGCATCTACCACCATCTCTTTCACATAGGCCCGCACGGGGGATTCCGGGTCACCACAGCGGGAGGACACCGGCCAGACAAGGAGGATCTCAGGTCATTCCGCCACTCTCAAACCTATGAGGCCGCAGCTCGCCGTCTCTTCGAAAGGATCGTCTTCCCGGAGACCGCGCCATGACATAACCCCGAAATGGCCCCCAAAAAATACCCATTAAAAACCGGGACGCCCCGTCCAACGGGATAAGTGCGTCTTGACCAAAATCCATGCATGGCCAATAGCCGTCAAAAACATCATTCGGTTCGATTACCGTGTTGAACGCCTGCAACAAACCGAGGAGGTTTCCATGATCAGGAAAAGTGTACCTGGAAGAAGCGCAAGCTTCATATTACTGATATGTCTAACTTTAACCATAAACGCCCAAACCACGTTGCCCATGTCGCCGGGCAAAATAGCCGCGACCTGCTTTTCAGAATTCACAGACCGATACAACGAAAACACCCCCATCAACCCCGATGGATTTGTACTGGGAATCACCGATCCAACCGCCCCAAAATCCGGCTTTGGATACTGGCCCCAAACCCTGTTTCACAACGAAACGGGAGAGCCCTGGACCGCCGAAAACCTGGGACAGGTCTTCGGCATCGCCCTGGACGACGCGTTTCCCCCCAACATCTACGTCACAGCCACCGCAATCTACGGCCGGTTTTTAGACAGCACAGGCGCGCCTGATCCCTCCCTTTGGGGACCAGGTAAAGAAGGCGGCGTATACAAAATCCTCGGAACCACAGGCGCCATCACCGTGCTCGCCAGCCTGCCCAACTCAGGCCCGGGTTTAGGCAATATCTGCTACGATCCGGCATCCAAGAACCTGTATATCAGTAACTTTGAGGATGGACTCATCTACGGCATGGACTGCAACGGCAACCCCTTGCCCGCCACATACGACCATGGCCTGGCCAATCTGGCCATGGCCGACGACGGCGTGCAGATGGACCCGAGCTACGCATCCAACAACACCTCAGTCCAATCCGGGTTCACCCAGGTGGGCCGCCGGGTTTGGGGCGTCCAGGTATTTAACGGCAAGCTGTACTACAGCATATGGGGCCAGGACAATAGACGCCAGACAGGAAGCAACCAGATATGGTCCGTGGGTTTGGACAGCGCTGGCCGATTCACCGGGCCGGGCATGTTGGAAATAACCATGCCGCCCATCTCAAGCTCCTTTTCCAATCCCGTCTCAGACATCGCCTTCTCATCCACCGGCGACATGTTGACCGCAGAAAAGACCATGAACCGCGACGTTGGAGACTTTTCAGTATCAAGCGCCTCGGGTCACCTCGCCCGAGTATTTGAGTTCAAGGGCGGCTCAGGAAATTGGGGCGCGCCAAATCAGATCAGAGTTGGACCACCCGGATCAAACGCCGAAGGCGGCGTATCTTACGGCAGCGACTTCTTTGAAAACAACCTGGAGCTTTGCGACGGCTCCATCCTACTCACAGGCGAACAGATAACCGGCACAGCCACCGAATACGCCTATGGAATTCAAATCTCACCGCCAGGCGGCCCCAAAGGATCCAATCCGTGGGACGACTCCTACGGCATCGATTTAGATAACCTGGTGGCCCGGGGCGACGTGTTGATCAAATCCCGAATCGGCGATGTAGAAGCCCTGCAAAGCAACTGCTTCCCGGAAGTAGCTTGCCTGGATATATTGGAACAGGTCATCACCTGCGTCAAAAGAGAGGGCGACCAGTATTACTACGAACTGCAGATCTCCATTTTCAACAACAGCCCCTTCAATTCAGCCCTAACCCAATTAGACCTTGAAAGCAACACCCCGGGCATAGCCAACCTGCCCACCACCGTATCCATAGCGGGCGTAGGACCGGGAGACGTCTCAGGCGTCATCAAAATCCCCTTCACCATGACCGATGGGCAGCCCGGAGATTTCATCTGCATAGACATAAAACCAAGCACCTTAGACAGCCGTGGCGAAGTGATTTGGTGTTGCCCAAAACAGACCTTATGCATCCAGCTCCCGGAATGCCAATTCCCCTGTTTCTCGGGGCGAGTAAAGTACAATTGTGAAACCGGGAAGGTAGATTTCCTCATCAACAACGACGGCGCATTCGACGCCCACCGCGTCCAATTAATCCCCCACGACGCAAACAGCGGATTTGCCGCCCAAATCCACGACCTCAGCCCGCCGCTCCCTCCTGGCCAGACCACAACCATCAGCTTAGACTACACCCCAGGCCTTGGAGCAAGGCCCCAGGTCTTAGCATCCATCCACGGCCCCATCGACCCCAGCACAG
>JBNKOV010000062.1:0-13686 GCA_050294955.1 Holophagae bacterium | reverse complement strand
AGCCCCAAAATATGGCCCGGCGGATTCTGTGTGGAAAGTGGCCGGGTGCGCTAAGCTGGCGCAGTCCGGAGTGTGCATGACTTTTGAGTTCCAATGGGAATCCCGTATCTCCGAGATTAGCCGTGAGGCCTGGAACCGTCTGGTTTCCGATGAGATCAGCCCCTTTTTAAGTTGGGAATGGTTGAATTCACTAGAACAATCGGGTTGTGTAGGCGGCAAAACAGGGTGGGAGCCGATGCACCTTGCTGTTTATGAAAAGGGTATTTTGGTTGCAGCGGCGCCATTTTATTTAAAACATCATTCGAGAGGCGAATTTGTCTTTGATCAGGAATGGGCTGAGGTCTCTTTCCGTATTGGCGTGGAGTATTATCCTAAACTCCTCGGGATGAGTCCCTTCACGCCAGCAGGTAATTATCGGTTTCTGTATGAAGCCGGGCAAGACAAACGGATGTGCAGCCAGGCCATGCTGACGGAAATTGATCGAATGTGCAAAGCTTCGGGCGTAAACAGCTTTCACATACTCCATGGAGCCTCCGATTGGGTTGGGCTTATGGAAGACCTCGGCATGAGCAAGTGGTTGCATCACGCACTGGTCTGGGAGAACAGGGGCTATGAGTCATTCGATCACTATCTCGCCGGCTTTAAGAGTCGTAGAAGAAAAAATATTAAAAGAGAGCGTCGTGTCATAAATGAACAAGGTCTTTCATTTCGGATGATTCCGGGGGACGAGGCGCCTGTTGAGTATTTTTTGCTCATGTACTATCTCTATGCGTCAACCTGTGATAAGTTCTATAACTGGAGCCATTACCTTAATCTTGACTTCTTTTCTCTGCTGCGGCAGGCCTGCCCCCAGCATATTAATCTGGTGGCTGCTTTCTCTCCAAGCGAGGAGATTCCAGTGGCAATGTCGTTCCTGGTGCAAAAAGGAGAGTGGCTATATGGCAGATATTGGGGTTGCAGAGAAGCATATGAGCATCTCCATTTTGAGACTTGCTATTACCAGGCCATTGAATGGGCGATTAAAAAAGGGATCCGTTATTTCGATGCGGGTTCCGGCAACGCGGCTCATAAACAGAGACGTGGTTTTCCCGCTTCCCCTCGATATAGCCTTCATCGCCATTATCACCCTGCCATGGCCAGAATTTGGGACATGAATATTGAGCGCATTAATAATATCGAAGAGAAGCGCATCGAGATGATCAATCAATCGGGCAAGGGGTAAAGGTCGGCCACAGCTTCTGCCGCATACGACAAGGCCGCTCTGTAGACTGGCTCCTTGAACCAGATCGCATGTTCTACTGCAAGGTCTAAAGGCGACCACCTCAATCGGCTAAATTCACCATCTGACTTCTCCAAATCCGGCGCTTCATCTATTTCAACCATAAAGTAGACTTGTTCTTGACCCAGATTTGGTCGGAATTTTGTAGCCATTCTCCTGGGGAACCGGTAGCGAAGCTTAAATGGAAATCGATGAATAATACGTATCTTTGAGACGCCAATTTCCTCCTTCAATTCGCGGCGAAGGCCCGCCTCTGCTGATTCTCCCGGATCAAGTCCACCCTGGGGCCATTGCCAGTGATCCGGCGTGTCTGCCCGCTCGCCGAGTAGAATTTCACGGCCCTGGTTTTTTAAAACAAGAGCTGCTGCGTTTTTCCGAAAAGGACCCGCGCCTTCACATAAAGTCTCAAGGGGATTGAGAACTTCAGGTTCATAACTTTCCGATTTCTCTAAGTTTAACCAAAATTTCTTCATGATGTGGGTAACGGCCTTCCTGGTGTTTGGAAAATATAAGCGCGCCATTAGCGAATACGTCGAACACGCCTCCGGACCCTTCGTCCAAGTCCGTTTCATATCCTCCATTTTCTTTTAAAAACTCCGCCAGACCGGCGGCTTTGGGTAGGTAGTTTCAAACCCCGCAATATTTGATGCGTAATTTCATTACCATCACCTCTTCATGTGATTTTAGCACAAGTTCGGTCAACAAGTTATGGAGAACGGTTTTCCGATTGGGGATCCGAATCTGGTGTTTCATCCGTTTTGCCTTCCGGCTCTGGTTCCATGGGAATCCACTCAATTCTTTCATTGCGAACCCGGCTCGCCTCATCGGGTTGATCTGCCTTTTCTTCGGGAATCCAACGGACTTTTTCCTCAGTTTTCAACGACTCGTCTTCTTGAAAGTGTTCCGGTTTCGCGGGAGGAACAGCTTCGGTATTTTCGGTTCTATCATCAGATTCGGGTTGTGAAGGCTCTTCAGGGCTTTGAAGTGGAGGACTGCCTTGAGCAACTCTCATGCGTGGCGTCAAATAAGCAGAAAAAGCAGCGGCAAGGGCGAATGCAGCAGCAATTCTATAGGCCAGAGTTATTTGGGCTGCTACGAATTTGGCATCTTCAGGCAGGGCGGAATTCAGAAGATTGCCCAAGGGTATGGCTCCTAATTGAAACAACAAAAATACGATCCACAAAATTAGGGTGGCTCCGTAGTGTCTTGTCGTGAACACCATGGCCTTCACCCATTGAGTAAAGGGGTCGAATAGGACATTACGGGGGTCATCAGGCCTGCATACTCGGAGGCGCAACACATGGTACACCCGGAAAACCCAAGTTCCAGTGATCAACATAATTAATGTAAACCCAAACCAGTAGACTTGAAGGACCAACCGCTTATTGGGGAAATCGCGAATGATGTGGTTAAAGATGTCTTCCAGGTAGAGCAGGGGCGCCGCAACCGTGAGGAATGCGAGGATAAGTCCGGTTAAGCCAAGCTTCAACTTGAAGGTCTGAGGTTTTCCAGATTTTCGACTCATGGCGGTCCAAATAAGCAGAATTAGGGAAATGACGCCAGTAATGGACCAGTAGATTATTAAAAGGGTTGGCTTGTCAAAAGACGTATCTTCAAGAGCCCGAACTCCCAACTCCAGCAAATGGAGCGGCATGATGATGGCAAACCCTGCTGTGAAGCCAGTTAGGACTAAAGCAATCGACAGGGGTGTTATATGCTTCAGGCAAGACCGCACAAGCTGGTTGAGTGGGATGCGTCCATCTTGCTGCAATGCGGCTAAAACGCCGCCGCTCAAGAACAGGTTCAATATCAGGAAGATGATGAGCAGCGGAACCCAATACATTCGAACCCCTTCGATCTGGCCGGAATAGACCTGAAAAAACTCGAATGTATAGCCAATAGTCGTTTGCGTTTCAAGACTCGAGGCTGCTGTCGCCTCATCCAGGTGGTCGGAAAGAAATACGGCAAGAGGACCCAGTATGAGGTAGGCAAAACTCAGATTCACCAACCACTTTAGGAGAATGAGGATAGGGTGAGAAAGGGCACGGGTCCATCCTCGGATAATTGCGTCGCCAATTCCCATTAGAGACCTCCTACCAGGGTCTGCAATAGGTGCTGCCCTCTTATGAGCCATCTCTGGAATACCTTTTCAGCCGGTTTTGGGTTTGGCGTCGCCAAATAGGAGTTATTGAATTGATTGGAGTCGATCACTAACCGATGTTCCGGATCGATCTCTACTTTTTCGATAAAAGAGGGGTGGTTGAAGCGAAAGGCCTTCCAGGGATACGACCCATCCCAGGTGACGGTTTCCTGGACCCCATCTTCAAATGTAATTTGAATATCTACAGGGTATTGGATATTTCCCCTTTTTTCAATCACGACATTGTGATGCCATGTGTGGGCCTCGGGTGTGTCTTCCGCTTTTTCCATGAGGATGGACCGGCCGTCCTCCCCATCGTGGTAACCTGAGCCCATGTCAATTTTCTTGCTGGTTACCGGACCCATTTTGTAATCCAACTCTCCTGGTTTGTAGAACAATTGGGTAAAGAACCAATTCATGTCTCTGCCAGAAACCTGATTAACGGTCTTGATGAAATCTTTTGGGGATGGATGGCGAAAGGACCAATTGGTAAACCAGGAGCGCATGACCCGGTCCATGACATCCTTTCCCAATTCTTTCTCTAGCTGCACTAAAGCCCTTGCTGGCTTTGAGTAGGAGTTCGATCCGTATCCATAGGGGTGGTATTCCCATGCGTTTCTAATAATCGCATCTTTGCCTTTGTCTTGCTCTGCACTTTCGCATCGCTTTTCCACCTGGCTTATCCCACTGGCTCCCAGTAAAGAGCTTACGGGGACGCTTAATGAATCCATTCGGTCTTTGTTGAAGCCTGGAATGGTGAATCCCATGATGTAGCGAAAGCCAGCCATTGAAATGTAGAGGGGACGCACTCCCCAAATCTCATCTACAATGATGGCGGTGCTATATGTCGTAAGGCCTTCATCCAGCCAGCTATCCTCCAGCTCATTGTTGGCAACCATGCCGTACCAGTATTGATGTCCGAACTCGTGGACGATTAAATCTTCTAAATCCAAATCATCCTTGGGGCTGAAGACCTGAGAACCAAGAGTGATCAGAGTTGGGTATTCCATTCCGCCTACAGCAGATCCTTCTTCCGTTGGCGACACCATGGTGATCGTCTCATAGGGATAGGGACCGTAGCGTAAGCCATAGGCTTTAATTGCCTGGGACAACGCTTCAAAATGGCGATCAGCCTGATGCGCTAATTCGGGTGGAATGAAAAGCTTCATGACCACGGGTCTTAGGGTTACAGCTTCCCGAGGAAGCTGATGAAGGGCCATGGCTGCTTGGATTTCGGCTTCAGTGATATACTCCTCGGGGGTGAACGTGCGAGAGATATAGTGGACCTTTGTAGATGCGGCCCATGCAAAATCATGGACCCGGTCCTGTTTGAAAACATGACGCGTGTAGGGGGTGGGATCTTCCGATGGCGTTTCTTCTATTTTGGTTCCTGTAGCCGCGATAATATATTGGGATGGCGCTTCGATAGAGACCTGATAGGTTCCAAAATTGGCGTAGAATTCAGGTCGTGGATAAAAGGGGTGACAGTTCCATCCCGGTTCTGCCCGATTGCGGTGTCCTCTGGTCTCCCAGACGCCGATTTTCGGAAACCACTGAGCCAGAAAATAGAAATTCTCGCCGTCGTGACCCATGCGATCATGAGCTTTGGGCAACTGGGTTTCAAATTCAATTTCGATGAATGCGGTTTGGCCCGGGAATAAAGGCGCATTCAGGGGAACGGAGAGTACGGTGCGATCCTCTGGGGCATTTGGGGCGCCTGGCCAATTGGCCGATTTTAACAGATCCAATCCGTCTACTTTCAAGGAGAGGATATCCATGTAACCCCAGCGGTTTGAGATGGTGTTGGCGTGTCTTCCGTGGAAGAAAGCCGATCCATTATTGCGAAACCCATTTGGAAAAAGATGGAACATGAGATCGGCCAAAATATCAGGAGATTGATTGGTGTATTTCAACTCCAGGTTTCCCAATACTTTATTTGATTCGGGAATCAGTCGCGCATGTATACTGTAGTCTACAATGGGTATCATGGAGCTTGGGGCAGCGGGCTCCTGAATGGTCTGACCTGGTTGTGGCTCTAGCTCCGCAACTCCCTCAACCCTGTCTTCATTTTGGGATGGCTCGGGTTGGGCGGACGGCGACTCCTGGGGTTTTTGATTCCCAACTTCCTCCAGCGGTTTTTCGGTCTGAAATTCCGGGGCTATGACCTCTTCGGGTTTGGCGACCTCCTGTGGAATGGGAGACATCCAAAAAAATAACATACAATAGATCAGGCACATGCTTAAACCTATCTCCTTGCAATCAGTACTCGGATTATAAAGTGATTTAACCGAAAAGACCCCATTGGAACTTTACGGTATTGAGGCTCGAAAGTTGGTAAAAAGACCAAATAGACATCCCTTCTGGCATTATCTTACAGTAATCTCCCGGTTATCTTCCCAAAAAAAATGAATGGGCCTAAAGCCATCGGTCGAAAATGCATAGATTGGGAGATTTGTATGAAGATTGGTGACAAAATCGGCTACAAATTATGGTATATTTAGGCCGAAAAGCCATCATTCCGGAATTACCGAAAAGATGAGGTGGACCTTGATCAAACTCGATGACCTTTTAACCGCAATGGTAGAGATGAAGGCATCCGATTTACATATAAAACCCATGCGCCCCCCCCTTTTAAGAATGGACGGCATTCTCCAGCCATTGGGAAGGGAACCGCTCAAGCCAGCCGATATCGAAGAGACCCTGAGAGCATTGTTCAAAGACAGGCATGTCAAAGAGATGGAAGAGAAGCAGGCTGTTGATATCGGGTATTCCGTTCCCGGCGTCTCCCGTTTTCGCGCCAATATTTTTGTTCAGCGCAGCACCTTTGGCGCGGTGTTTCGTCGAATTCCCATCGAGATACCTTCCCTTGACGAGTGGGGACTGCCCCCAGTGCTTACAGAGACAACGAAGCTCAATCAGGGTCTTGTCCTGGTTACTGGTCCAACAGGCAGCGGCAAGTCGTCCACCCTGGCTGCTGTCATTCGCAAGATCAATGAAACCCGGCAATGCCACATTCTAACCGTAGAAGATCCCATCGAGTTCCTGTTTCGGGACGATAGAGCTGCGATCACTCAAAGAGAAATAGGCATGGATACGCCAAGCTTTCAGCAGGCGTTGCGCAATGCCCTTCGTCAAGACCCAGACATCATCATGGTGGGAGAAATGCGGGATCTTCCTACCATTGAGACTGCGATCACTGCTTCGGAAACCGGTCACCTCGTTTTCTCGACCCTGCACACCAACAGCGCCTCTCAGTCTATAGATCGCATTTTGGATGCATTCCCATCCAACCAGCAAAAGCAGGTTCGTCTCCAGCTATCCCTGGTGTTGCAGGCTATTTTCACCCTGAAACTAGTGCCTCATAAAAAAGGCGGTCGTATTGCCGCCGTGGAAGTCTGCCGCAATTCGCCCATGATTTCCAAAATGATTGCGGAAAATCGCATAACAGACATCGATGAAGAGATGGCCAATTCGGTGGCCTACTATCAAATGCAAACCATGAACCAGTCCCTGATCGCCTTGATTGTCAACGAGCAGATAACCAGGGAAACCGCTATGAATGTGTCGCCTAATCCCGAGGAATTGGATTTGCAATTGCGCAAAATTTTCTACAGCGACTCTGCAGGAGGAGATATGGCCAACCACGCCGACTATTCCAAAATCGAAGAACTCATGGAATCCAAGAGGCTGTATACAGAGCTGCAGGACAAGTTTTCCTTTGAGATTGGCAGCCGCGACAATCGCCTGAAAGAAATGGAAACCGAAATGCGGGACATGGACAGCCGCCTACAACAAGCCTTCAAACAACTTGACCGGCTGTTAAAGGAAAAAGAGCAGCTCACTTCCGACAAGGAAAAAATGCGCGATCTCTACGAAAAGAAAATGGTGCAGATGCGCAAGCAGTTTCAGGAACGGCTCACGCGAAAATAATCTGGAACGTAATGGGGCGGTTTAATAATAGCCTTTGGGTTCTGTGAGGAACATGAGCCATGCAAAGCCAATACCGCCCACGAATAAGATACAAAAATAAACCCAGAAATGGTGATGCCAGCGGTGTACTTTCTTGTTGTAGTAAAACACGTGAAAGCAAGAGCTTAAAATGATGCTGGTCAGTAACATGTTAAAAATATGGCTGGTCATGAATCATCCCTCCAGACAACGGCCATCCATCCTATCATAGACCGTTGACGGGAGCAATAGCTGGTCGTTGGTTTTGAGTTCCTGTTTTTTCTCGCCTCAATTCTACTGACCACTTGCATAGACTGGGATGCGTGTTCTTGCCAGGTGCATCCCGATGCATTTGGGGCATTTTGCGATGCCAGGCACTTCTGCTGTTTTAATTTGCCATATTCCGCCCCTTACCATTCTGCGACCCTCGAAAAAGCGAAAATCCTTGTTGTTGACGAGGCTCGGGTCATGCAAGAATAGAGTGTGCCGGGCCGTCTGTTTCTCACGAGTCATGGCGGAAAAGCGAGGATTTTATATGACCGTAGTAGCTCTTATTTTTGGCGGGCGCAGTCCAGAACACGAAGTTTCCATTGTATCGGCTCGCAATGTAAATAAGAATCTGAAAAAGGCTGGACTTCAGGTATATCCCATTGGAATCGACCGTGCAGGTCGATGGTGGGGAGGCGAAGAGGCATTTGAAATCCTCTGCAATAACACTCAACCTGATTCCGACGTGAGTCCTGTGCAAGTCCTTTCCCAATCCGCATGCGATGTGGTGTTTCCACTTGTACATGGGGTTACGGGGGAAGACGGTTGTATTCAGGGAATGTGTAAATTGTTGAATCTGCCATATGTTGGCGGGGATCCCCTGAATCAATCGTTATGTTGGGATAAGTTGGCCACCAGAACTATTCTTGCAAATAACGGGTTGCCTCAACCGAGATTTTTGGGCTTTTTTAAGCATGAGTTCGATGAAGGAAGAGCCGTCCAACAGATCGAATCCACATTGGACTACCCGGTTTTTATAAAACCCTCCAGAACCGGCTCCAGTATTGGCGTTTCCAAGGCTCATTGCCGGGAAGATCTGATCATGGCGTTAGGCAAGGCTTTTGAGTACGACTATCGAATTATTGTTGAAGAGAATATTGATGGCCAGGAGATTGAAATAGCGGGATTAGGCTCAACAGATCCCCAACTCTCCATTCCCGCCCAAATCATTCCAGGCAGCGACTTCTACGACTTTTCCGAAAAATATCTGAATTCTGGAACTCGGTTTGTCATTCCCGCCCCGATAGAGCCCCACAGATTGGATGAATTGAAGGCGATTGCTCGTAAAGCTTGGGTTCTGCTTAATTGCTATGGCCTGAGTCGCATCGATTTCATGGTTTCAAAGAACGGCGTTTATCTCAATGAGGTGAATACTGTGCCGGGCTTTACTGCTATTTCAATGTACCCTGCGCTAATGGAAAAAAGCGGGGTCTCTCCTGTGAACCTTATGAAGAAATTGGTGGAACTGGCCCTTAAAAGAGACGAACTTCTCGCCTGCAAAGATCATTTCGAGACCAGTCAAAACTGGTACAAGGATGCATCCCATGATTAAAAAAGATATCGTAGATCACCTGTATGACACCCATGGAGGCATAACCCGTGATGATGCGGAGCAGTATACCGAGCATATCTTGGGTATGTTGAAGGACGGTCTATCCGGAGATATTACTATTACCGATTTTGGTCGTTTTAAGCAGAAGAAAAAGATCGTTCGGCGGGTGAGATTGCCAAACGGCAACCTCCAATTGAGTAATGCGGGGGAGCGTGTTCAATTTCTTCCCGGACCCAAATTAAAGCGATTTATTAACTCGGAAGAAGAGGACTACCTCACATGAAGTGGACCATTTGGCAAAAAGAACTGAAGCTGGCCCACGCATTCACATTGTCTCGCGGAAGCGCTGTGCTAAAAAACAATCTTTTTGTCGAGCTGGAATACAATGGTTTGCGGGGCTATGGCGAAGCTGCCCCAAATATTCGGTACGGAGAAACTCCCCAGTCGGCCTATGCAGCCTTAGAAAATTTGACCCGCTCCCTGTCAGGAAACCCACTTGAATACCACAGCTTCCTCTCCCAGTTGGACCAGATTCAGGTCGGCGAATATGCGGCTAAATCTGCAATTGACATGGCTGTGATGGACCTGGCGGCTAAGGCTTTGAAAACCCCACTTTACAGAATCTGGGGACTCTCTCCAAAGGTTCAGCCCACCAGTATGACCATTGCCATTGATGAACCAGAAGCCATGGCGCAACGAGCCTTGGAGGCTAAGGCGTTCCAATTCCTGAAAATTAAATTGGGAACCCAGAATGATCGGCAGATTATTTCGGCCATTCGTCGTGTTTCCAATCAAACCATTCGTGTGGACGCTAATGAGGCCTGGCTTGATAAGGAACACGCTATTCGTGAAATTGAGTGGTTGCACCAGCAGAATGTAGACCTTGTGGAACAACCCATGCCCGCGGCTAATTTTGAAGACATGGTCTGGCTTAAAGCTCGCAGCCCACTGCCTTTAATCGCCGATGAGGCTTTCACCAGGGCCGGTGATCTTCCACTTTTAGCCGAGGCCTACCACGGTGTAAATCTTAAATTAACCAAAACCGGTGGAACCCTTTCGGCCCGAGAGTCGGTTTCATGCGCCAGGATGTTGGGTTTGAAGATCATGATCGGTTGCATGATCGAGTCGGGTCTCGGCATTGCAGCCGCCGCGCATCTTGCTCCCATGGCTGATTTTGTAGACCTGGATGGCAATCTATTGCTTAGTGTGGACCCTTACCCGGGGCATCCAGTAAAAGATGGCGTCCTCACCCTTAAAGATGAGTACGGTTTGGGTGTGGATATTGCGATTTTGGCGTAAATGCTGAGCACTGTTAAAATGAGTGAAAGCCCGTGGGCGCCTTGTTGGCGTGGTTTCATGCATAAAATGTGATAGGTGATGGAAGAGTCCATTAATTTTTTTGTGTTTTACTCCATGTGCGCTTCCGAGGTAGGCCATTATGGCGTTTTTCGGGAGAAATGTTAACCAAACAGAAAGCTAACCTTCTGCTTTAAAAAGAGCTAATAATGAGTCTATTATGGAATTCCGGTTAATGACCGATTAGTGAACCGTGGGTTTATTGTGAAAAGGATTAGCAAAAAATGGAAGAAAAAGCTAATTTTCCACAACAACTATGGCGCTTCCCTATATGCATGGACTATATTAAGAAGGGATAATGTTTCCACAGGGCCTCCCTGTGGGCTAAGGCAAGGTGTTTGTTTGAAAGATAATCTACCTAAAGAATTTCACGATCTTTTGGAGACAGGCCAGGAAAAAGGATACCTGACCTACGATGAAATCACCCAGTCACTTTCAGGTGATCAGGCCACTCCGGAAGAGATGGATGAACTATATCAGACCATGGCCAATTTGGGTGTGGAACTGATAGACGATGCAGGCAAGCTGAATTTAAGCGATGAAGGCAGTGAGCCAGCGAAACCCGCTCCCAGTTTGGGAGCAGAGCCCGACCCCGTGTTCGGCATGGCGGAAGGAAAACGAGAAGACAACAATTTCGATATAGATCTGACTCCCGGTTCTCATGATCGAGCATCCGACCCAATCCGTTTATATCTAAAGGAAATGGGCAATGTACCTCTGCTAACCAGACAAGCGGAAGTTCAGCTATCTAAACAGATCGAAAAAGGCAAAAAAATCACATTCAAAGCATTGTCTCGTTTTCGTTTTCTGGTACCAGAAATTTTGGAAATCGGGCGTAAAATGCACACATCGCCTGAGGATGTAAAAACTGCTGTAGACCTGGGTGAAGATGTAGACGAAGAAGCTGGCAAGAACCAGAAGCTCATGCTAAAGATATTTGATGAGCTGGAAGCCAATGAAAGTGCGGTTGCTCAAGAAGACTCGCTGGCAAACTCATTGCCGGAAAACACCCCAGAGCACACCAGACAATTAAAGGTTCTCATGCGAGCTCGGATCAAGACGTCCCGGTTAATCCGTAGCATCCCCTTCAATTCAAAAGAACTGAGTCATCTCATGAGCATGGCTGGACAATATTCTCAGTCCATCATGTCTTACGAACACAAGCTGAAAAGGCTTAAATCCAAATTGGATAACCCTGCGTTCATGTCGGCCCGTCCAAGCCTTGAAAAAGACATTCAGGACACCGAAATGGCGTTAAACCTTTTGGAAGGCGAGATCGGCGCGCCCATTGAGCGTTTCAAGCTTAACTACAGCAAGATGCGCAAAGGCGAGTTTGAGGCCGAAGAGGCGAAGCGCAAGCTCATCGAAGCCAACCTGAGGCTCGTGGTTTCCATTGCCAAAAAATATACGAATCGCGGTTTGCAATTCCTGGACCTCATTCAGGAGGGCAACATCGGTCTAATGAAAGCAGTGGACAAATTCGAGTACCGTCGCGGTTATAAGTTCTCCACCTACGCAACATGGTGGATTCGCCAGGCGATTACACGAACCATTGCTGATCAGGCGAGAACCATTCGGATCCCTGTTCACATGATCGAAAGCATCAACAAGCTTATTCGAACTTCCAGAGCCATGGTCCAAGAATTGGGGCATGAACCTTCTCCGGAAGAAATTGCGGAGCGCATGGACATGAGTCCCGCCAAGGTCCGCAAAATCATGAAAATTGCTCAAAAACCCATTTCTCTTGAGACCCCAATAGGCGAGGAAGGCGATTCCCACCTGGGTGACTTCATTGAGGATGGGACCAACGAATCTCCTGTAGATGCTGTGGTTTCCAACAATCTCAGGGAACAGACCACTGGGGTTCTTTCATCCTTGAGCGCCAGAGAGGAGCAGGTGCTTCGCCTACGCTTCGGAATGGGCGGAAGTGAGCATACGTTGGAAGAAGTTGGGCAGAAGTTTGCCGTTACTCGTGAGCGAATCCGTCAAATCGAGTCCAAAGCCCTGCGCAAGCTGCGTCATCCCTCGCGGAGCCGCAAGCTCAAGGCTTTTCTTGAAGGCAGCCGCTTCACCTGATTCCTGGTCATAAAAGATCAACCCTAAAGAGAAAAGCCAAAGGACACCCAGTCTTTTGGCTTTTTTCATATCCAACCATCTCCCGATGAGGCGTAGATGACCTTTGCTCAACCCTTCTGGCTCCTCTTAGCCGTCCCGCTTCTTTTTATATTGCGCGCCTGGCCCGGTTCCTCAAGGCGAGTAACCTTCTTTCGAGCGGCGTCCTATTTTCTATTGCTGCTGGCCATGATGCAACCCAGTCTATATTTCAAGAAAAAAGAAGGCCGGGTCATTCTGCTTCTAGACCAAAGCAAATCCATGCCTGTCGATGATTCGGCGTTGGAGGTGGTTTCGCTTCTGCAAGAGAGCAGGCCTAAAGGCGCTAAACTTGGGATTGTGACTTTTGGGCGGGACGTCGCATTGGAGAAGTTTCCTGATAGCAGTGATTTTTCTGGGTTTGTTCAGAATCCTAACAATGAAGGATCTAATCTGTTCCAAGGTTTGCAAAGGGCTCTGGAACTCATTCCACCCAATGAGTCGGGTCGGATTCTCCTTTTAAGCGACGGTCTTTGGACCGGGTCTGATCCTATAGACGCTGCTTGGGAGGCTGCTTCTCGCGGCGTGGGCATAGATTATCGCCACCAAAGTTTGGACCGATCTGGCGACCTGGCGATCGCTTCTGTCGATTCGCCTGAAACGGTTGGACCCGATCAGGGATTCATGATCCATGCTTGGATTGAAGCATCCGTTGAAGAAGACATATTTTATCAGCTTTTTCGTGGCGGCAAGCTTATCAGTTCTGGAAAGCGGCTCATAAAAAGTGGCGGGAATCGCCTGGTTTTTAGAGACCTTGCGGGTGAATCCGGTGTGTTGGGCTATCGATTGACTGTCTCCTCCGCAACCGGGCGTCTCGACCCTCTGCCTCAAAATAACGAAGCCAGGTTTTTGGTCGGAGTGAAGGGTCCAAAACCCTTACTGTTGGTATCCCCATCTGCTTCCAGCTCCCTTGCTCAGTTGTTGAAAAGAGGCGGCGTGGCTGTTCAGGTTAAAACACCTGACATGATCAACTGGTCTTTGGATGAACTCGCCGGTTTTTCTGGGGTTATTATTGAGAATACGCGCGCCCAGGATATAGGCTATTTCGGTATGACCAACCTGGCCTTTTGGGTTGAAGATTCGGGCGCTGGGCTTATGATGACAGGCGGTTTAAATAGCTTTGGAACAGGGGGTTACTACCGCTCGCCCTTGGAGCCCATTCTGCCAGTTACCATGGAACTTCGTCAAGAACACCGTAAACTGTCGCTGGCG
>JBNKOV010000061.1:0-13716 GCA_050294955.1 Holophagae bacterium | reverse complement strand
TCTTCCACCTGGTATGCCGGCCACGAATACAGCGATTTTCTGCACACCGATCTTCGCTTGAGAAAAGAGTTGAAGGATCGGTTGCGTCACGCTGCTATTGCCGGCATCGACATCGAGCGTGCCGCCAACAAAATGAAAATCAACATCATGACCGCGCGTCCCGGCATTATTATCGGGAAGAAGGGCATGGAAGTCGAGAAACTCAAAAAATGGGTTTCCAAGCAAACCAATCAGGACGTCTCCATCAACATCAAGGAGATTAAAAAGCCTGAATTGGAGCCTCAACTCATCGCCGAGGGCATCTGCAACCAACTGGTTCGCAGGATTTCCTTCCGCCGCGCCATGAAGAAGGCGGAAGAAAATGCATTGAGATTTGGAGCCAAAGGTATTAAGATCAAAATTTCCGGTCGTTTGAACGGCGCGGAAATTGCCCGTGCCGAAGAGTATCTCTCCGGCCAGATGCCACTCCAAACCTTGCGCGCCAACGTTCAATACGGATTTGCTGAAGCCCTTACGACTTACGGCATTATTGGCGTCAAAGTCTGGGTGAACAAAGGCTGAGAAGCCCGTGGGGAACTCAGACTGTTGAGGGTTTAGAGAGTAAAGGAGAAACCAGGTCATGTTAATGCCGAATCGTACCAAGTATCGCAAGGTACAGAAAAAATTGAAAAAGACCACCGCCTCGCGCGGCACCGACCTGTCTTTCGGCGAATACGGTTTGAAAGCGCTTGAGTCCGGTTGGATCACCAGCCGTCAAATTGAAGCGGCTCGTATTGCGATGACCCGTCACGTAAAGCGGGGCGGCAAGGTCTGGATTCGCATGTTTCCTGACAAGCCGATCACCGCCAAGCCCGCGGAAACCCGCATGGGCAAGGGGAAAGGTTCGGTCGATCACTGGGTTTGCGTCGTTCATGCAGGCAAGATTATGTTTGAAATGGAAGGCGTAGGCGTCGATCTGGCGCGTGAAGCCTTCGAGATTGCCGCACAGAAACTGCCGATCAAGTGTAAATTCGTAACCCGTCATAGCGGTGAGGAGTAATTGCGATGAAGATCGAACAAATCCGCGAAATGAGCGTGCAGGAAATTCAAACGGAGATCGACGCGCTTCAGAAAGAAGTAATGAATATGAGAATGGGCAACAAGATCGGCACGGTCGAGAACCCCGTTGAGATTCGTTACAAGAAGAGAGCGATCGCAAGAATGAAGACAATCCTCACCGAAAAACTGGCGAGCTGATGAAGGTAGTTGCTATGGAACAGAAAAGAGGACAGAAGGTCAAAAAAATTGGCGTTGTAGTAAGCGACAAAATGGAAAAAACCATTGTCGTAAAGGTAGAGCGCCAGTTTGCCCACTCTCTGTACAAAAGGACCGTGAAGAAGACCAAGAAGTTCTTGGCTCACGATGAGGAGAGCAAGGCCCGGATTGGTGATCGCGTAGAGATCATTGAGGCCCGTCCCTTCTCAAAAAAGAAACGCTGGCAGCTGGTCCGCGTTATCGAATCCAAGTAAGAGATTTAAGGACAGAATCATGATACAGATGGGAACCATTCTCAAAGTGGCGGACAACTCGGGAGCAAAGAAGATTTTCTGCATTCGGCCTCACGGCGGCGATGTCTCCCGCGTAGCTCAGTTGGGCGATATCATCACGGCATCCGTGAAAGAAGCAGCCCCGGGCGGCGCTATCAAGAAAAAGAAGGTGGTCAAGGCAGTTATTGTCAGACAGCGTAAGGAATATCGTCGTAAAGACGGATCCTACATTCGTTTCGATGATAATGCAGCGGTCATCGTCAAGGACGACAAAGAGCCCGTGGGCACGCGCGTCTTCGGTCCGGTCGCCAGGGAGTTGCGTGACCGGAAATTCATGAAGATCGTCTCTCTTGCCCCTGAGGTCCTTTAAGTTTCCGGTAAGGTGTTAGGTAGGTTAGTAATGGCGTTAAAAGTAAAAAAAGGTGATGAAGTAGAAGTCATCGCTGGAAAGAACAAGGGAGAGCGTGGCACTGTTTTGCAGGTGCTGCCCAAAAAGAGACGCGTCCTGGTGGAAGGCCTGAACATGGTCAAAAAGCACCAGAAAGCGGCTCAGAACCAGGAAGGCGGCATCCTCGATAAGGAAGCGCCGTTGGACATATCCAATGTGATGGTTGTCGATCCCAATGACCAGCGCCCTTGCCGGGTCGGCTTCGAGACCAAAGACGGTGTCAAAAAACGCGTGTCAAAGCGTACCGGCGCCGTGCTTGATTAGGATAAGGCAGGAATACCATGGATCGGATTGAGAAAAAGTATAAAGCTGAAATCATTGGCAAGCTTAAAGAAGAGCTTGGGGTTAACAACGTCATGCAGTTGCCCAAACTCGAAAAGATTGTCATCAACATGGGCGTAGGCGAGGCTATTGGCAACATCAAAGCCTTGGATCACGCCGTTGAGCAGCTCTCCGCCATTGCGGGCCAGAAAGCGGTTGTTACACGGGCCAAGACGTCCATCTCCAACTTTAAGTTGAGAGAGGGAATGCCTATCGGTTGCCGGGTAACCCTTCGGGGAAGACGCATGTATGAATTCTTTGACCGCCTGGTGAACATTTCATTGCCCAGGGTTAGGGATTTCCGCGGCGTATCAGCTAAGTCTTTTGACGGCCGGGGCAACTACACTCTTGGTGTAAAAGACCAGTTGATTTTTCCCGAAATTGATTACGGAAAGATCGATAAACCGCGGGGAATGAACCTGTGTATTGTAACCACCGCGAAGAACGATGCCCACGCCCGGGCTTTATTGGCGCACTTGGGGATGCCCTTCAGGAAGAACCAATAATGAAACCGGCGACCACGGCGGCGGGTCCAACCGTTTCTTGCCGTCGGATGGAGAAGTGAAGCGCTTAAGGAGCTTATGAAAATGGTTACCGACCCTATTGCAGATTTGTTAACGAGAATCAGAAACGGTCATATGGCCAGCCACGACAAGGTGGACATCCCTGCCTCAAAATTGAAGCAGGCCATGGTTCGAATCCTCAAGGAAGAGAACTATATCAAGAATTACAAGGTCGTGGACGGTAGAGGAAAGCATCCGATCATCAGGGTCTACCTCAAGTATGACCCCAACGGAAAGCCCTTTATCAACGGTCTTAAGCGCGTATCCACGCCAGGCCGACGCGTATATTGTGGCAAGGACGGTTATCCCCGTGTCTTGGGTGGTTTGGGCATCTCCATTCTGACCACAAACCGAGGCATCATGGTTAGCAGGAAGGCCAAAGACCTGGGCATCGGCGGCGAAGTCCTGTGTAACATTTGGTAGGAGAGATTCATGTCGCGTATTGGAAAGAATCCCATCACAATCCCCGCTAACGTTAAAGCGTCTATCGACGGCGACACGTTTTTTGCGGAAGGCCCTAAAGGTAAATTACAGTCGCCAATTCCCAATGGAATTGAAGCGAAATTGGATAGCGGCGTGCTTGAATTTTCCCGCACCAGCGAAGAGGGTCCTGTTCGCGCCAGCCACGGTCTGGCTCGCGCTTTGGCCGCCAATTGCATTGCCGGCGTTACCGAGGGTTTTAAGAAGACGCTGCACATTATTGGCGTCGGCTACCGGGTGAACGTGAAGCCTAAAGAAGTTGAGCTTCACCTGGGCTACTCGCACCCCATTAACTTCCCCCTGCCTGCCGGGATAACTGCCGACTCCAGTCAGGAACGTGGTTCCAAGGCAATTGTCCTCACTATTGAAGGGGCGGACAAGCAGGTTGTCGGCCAGGTTGCCGCCAACATTCGACGGCTGAGAAAGCCCGAGCCTTACAAAGGCAAGGGGATTCGTTATGCGGATGAGCAGATCCTCCGCAAGGCCGGTAAGTCCGGGAAATAATTAGGAGTCATGGCCAAATGAAGCTAACAAAAAGAAACGCTCGACATCGAGCTCACAAGAGAATTCGGAAAAAAGTGAATGGGACCGCCAGTCGGCCTCGCCTTGCTGTGTTCCGTAGTCTCAAGGGCATCTACGTTCAGGCGATCGACGATGAAACCGGCAATACCATTTCTTCTGCGTCGACCCTTGAAAAAGAATTCAAAGATCTCGGCAAGGCCGGCGGCAACGTCGAAGCTGCCAAAACGGTGGGCTCCTTCATTGCCAGGCGCCTCATTGAAAAAGGCGTCAGCGAAGCGGTATTTGACCGTGGCGGTTTCCTTTACCATGGTCGCATCAAGGCCCTGGCGGATGCTGCTCGCGAAGCCGGCCTGAAGTTTTAGGTAGAGATTAGAGGAGATTACGGTGAATAATTCACAGCCGAAACAAGTAAACGAAGTGGAGTTTGTTGACACCGTCATCAACATCAACCGTGTCACCAAGGTAGTGAAGGGTGGTAAGAACTTCTCCTTTTCTGCGTTGGTTGTCGTGGGTGACAAAGAAGGACGGGTCGGCTACGGACAGGGCAAAGCGCTCGAAGTTCCGGCCGCTATCAAGAAAGCCGTTATGGCTGCCAAGCGTGCTATGATTAAAGTGCCTGTGATCGACGGCACCATTCCCTACGAAGTGAAAGAAAACTTCGGGGCGGGCAAGGTCATGCTCAAGCCTGCTAAAGAGGGTACGGGCGTTATCGCCGGCGGCGCTGTTCGCGCTGTTGTGGAAGCCGCTGGCATTCGCGATATTGTTACCAAATCACTGGGTTCTGACAATAAAATCAATATTGTTAAAGCAACCTTCCGTTGTTTGGAAAGCCTTGTCGATCCTTACGAATACACCCGTGCGCGCAACCGTGACGGCGGCAAGCAGGAGGGACGTCGATGAGCAAGATTAAAGTACGTCTCAACAGGGGTTTACCCGGAAAATTGCACAAGCATCGCCTTGTGGTGAAGTCTCTGGGTTTGTCGAAAGTCAACCAGGTTAAAGAACTTCCCGATTGTCCCGAGGTTCGTGGACAAATCAAGAAAGTTGAATACCTGGTCAGCATTGTAGATTAAGGGAACGTGTCATGAAGTTGAATGAGTTGAAGCCGAATCCCGGTAGCACGAAAACCAAAAAACGCGTTGGACGTGGTCCTGGATCCGGTACCGGCAAAACCGCCGGCCGTGGTCATAATGGTCAAAAATCCCGCGCTGGTTACAGCAGAAAGCGCGGCTTCGAAGGCGGCCAAATGCCCCTTCAGCGCCGGGTTCCCAAGCGTGGTTTCAAAAACCCCTTCCGCAAGGAATACGTGGTTTTTAACGTGTCTATGTTCGAAGAACGGGAGATCACTGAAATCACCATCGAAGATTACCGGAAGCTTGGCCTGGCCAAAAAGCTGCTGGATGGCGTTAAGATCCTTGGCGAGGGCGAACTGACCCGCGCGATCACGATCCACGCTCACAAATTCTCCAAAACTGCCCGCGAAAAGATCGAAAAGGCTGGTGGCTCCTGCGTTGTCGTAGAAGCTTAAGTCCTTTTCAGGCCTGATGTGTGGGTATCATTTTTAAATTTATTCTTGAGAAGAGAAAATGGAAAAACTAGTCGAAAGCATCAAAAACATCTTTAAAATTCCCGATTTGAGAACCCGCGTTCTCTTTACCTTTGGGATTTTGCTCTTGTATCGGCTTGGCTGTCAGGTATTAGTGCCTGGGGTCGATAAAGAAGCTATTGCCGGACTTTTCGATAGGTCTGGAAGTGGCATTTTGGGCATGGCGAACATGTTCACTGGCGGCGCCCTGGCTAATGCTGCGGTCTTCGCCCTTGGCATCATGCCCTATATCACGGCCTCCATTATTCTTCAGATTCTCCAGAAGTCGATACCTTACCTGGAACGGCTTTCTAAGGAAGGTGAGCAGGGGCGTAACAAAATCAACCGTTACACCCGCTACCTCACTGTGGTTTTTGGGATTCTTCATTCCTACGGGATTACCACCATTCTGATTAATATGGACAGCAGCCAACAAGGTCTCATCAGCGAGTCCAATCACTTTCTTTTCCGTTTGTTGGTCATGACCACCTTGACTACGGGCGCTATCCTGATTATGTGGTTGGGTGAGAAAATAACCGAGAAAGGCATCGGAAACGGTATTTCACTGATCATTTTTGCAAGTATCGTTGTGCGTGTTCCGACCGACCTTTACGCTGTATTCCAAAAGGTTGTACAGCACCAGATCCCGGTAACCGTCATGGCGATCGTCATTGCCGTCATCGTCGCTATCGTGATCTTTGTTGTGTTCTTTGAACTGGGGATCCGAAAGATCACCGTACAGTACGCCAAGCGCGCAACCAGCACGGGTCAGATGGCAGGCGGAAACTCCTACCTTCCTTTCAAAATCAACTCCGCAGGCGTGATCCCTGTGATCTTCTCGTCCTCTATCCTTCAGATACCTTCGGTGTTAACCGGGTATCTTGGGCAGTCGGGCGCCGAAGGCGAATTGAGCCCTTTTACCGCCAATCTCCTGAATTTTCTCGACCATTTCGCATATGGTCGTCCCTTCAGCAACGTGGTCTTTTTCATTGCAACCATGTTCTTCACATACTTCTATGTGGAAATGTTGTTCAATCCCAAAGACACCGCTGAGAACCTGAAGAAACACGGTGGTTTTATTCCCGGCATTCGCCCGGGCAAGGAAACCCAGACTTACATTGAAGGCGTATTAAGCCGTCTGACGCTTTGGGGCGGATTGTACCTGACCCTTGTCAGCCTGGTTCCCAACTGGATCATGATGGGTCTTCAATTGAACACCCTTCCATGGGTTGGCGACTTCTTCGCAAGCCTTCCGCCCATGTTGAACAACGGCACCGGCGTAGCGCTGGCGGCATCCCTTGGCGGAACCAGTCTGTTGATTGTAGTCAGCGTTGGTCTGGACTTCGTCAATCAAATTGAAAACCAACTGATCATGCGTAAATACGACGGGTTTACATCGGGCTCAAAAAAGGCCATGATGAGAACGCGCCGGTACGGATAAACTTATCTGGTTGAAATAGAGCTTGATTAGTGATAGCATAGGCATGTTTTGTGCCCGATTCCGGATCCTGGATTCGGAGAAAATAAACTGAATTGAGAATATGGGAGTGATCGTTGGCCAAAGAAGAAGCAATCGAAATGCAAGCAGAGGTTCTCGAAACACTTCCGAATGCAACGTTTAAAGTGAAGCTAGAGAACGAACACGAAGTTCTGGCTCACATCTCCGGAAAGATGCGGAAGAATTTTATCAGAATTTTGCCCGGCGACAAGGTACTGGTTGAACTCTCCCCCTACGATCTCACGAGAGGCCGTATCGTTTACCGGTACAAATGAACCTCATCAAAAATGGTGAGTATCATGACAAATACTGAACAAATGCCTGTGGAGGGTCACTGTGGCGCGAATTTCAGGGGTTGATCTACCCCCCAACAAACGAGTAGAAATCGGATTGACATATATTTACGGCATCGGTCGTACCCGTTCTCAAAAGATTCTGGACAAGGCTGGCATCCAGTGGGACACCCGAATTAAGGATCTCACTGAAGAAGAGACCTCCAAGCTGCGCCGCATTATCCAAGAGGAAGGGCAGGTTGAAGGCGATCTGAGAAAGAAGATCGGTCTGGATATCAAAAGATTGATGGAGATCGGGTGTTACCGGGGAAGCCGTCACAAGCGGAATCTTCCCTGCCGCGGGCAGCGCACGCACACCAACGCCCGAACCAGAAGAGGCAAGCGTATTGCCATTGCCGGCAAGAAGAAATAAAGACGGAGCTTAATTAGATGAGCAAAGCAAAAGGGAAAACCAGCAAGAAAGTGACGCGTAAAAGAGATCGCCGCACGGTGATTCATGGCGTAGCCCACATTCAAGCGAGCTTTAACAACACCATTATCACCATTTCCGACAAAGACGGAAATGCACTGGCGTGGGCCTCTTCAGGCGGTCAGGGTTTTCGTGGTTCTCGCAAGGGCACGCCGTTTGCCGCCCAGGTGGCCTCCTCTACGGCGGGCGCCAAAGCCAAAGATTACGGCATGAAGACGCTGGAAGTAGAAGTCAGTGGACCGGGCGCAGGCCGTGAATCTTCCATTCGCGCGTTACATGCCCTTGGTTTTGAAATCAAGAGCATTAAGGACGTTACCAGCATCCCCCACAACGGATGCAGACCGCCCAAAAGACGTCGCGTTTAATTCGCGGCAGATGACTCAACCCCTAAGCGTTTTGCGACGCGGAGACGCGTCGCATCGCCAATCTTGATTGGGAAGGAAATGCAAGATGCTTCAAATCAAGTCTTATCAGCGTCCCCGAAGACTGGAATTTACCGAAAACGGGATGACCTCTACCTATGGCAAGTTCACTGGCGAACCTTTTGAAAGAGGGTTTGGCACCACCATTGGCAACGCGCTTCGTCGCACGCTCCTCTCTTCTGTAGAGGGCGCCGCCATGACCGCCGTCAAAATTGAAGGCGTTCTTCATGAGTTCACCGCCATTCCTGGCGTTACCCAAGATGTCACCGACATCATCCTGAACCTGAAGACCATTCCCCTCAAGTTGCACTCGAAAGATCCGCAGCGCATTGAGTTGGATGTGGCGGGTCCCGCCGTAGTGACTTCCAAGGACATTATCACCAATTCCGAGGTAGACGTTCTTGACGACACCATCACCATCGCCAATTTGGGTGAAAACGCCCATCTGAAAATGGAAATGGTTATCGAGAACAATCGCGGTTACGTTGTTGCAGAAGAAAACTTTAGAGATGATTTCGAAATCGGCTTCATCCCTCTCGATTCTTCGCATAGCCCCATTACCCGCGTGAATTACCGGATTGAGAGCGCCCGTGTTGGACAAAACTCCAATTACGACAAACTGATCCTGGAAATTGAAACCAACGGCTCTATTTCTCCCAAGGACGCGCTTGCCTATGCGGCCAGCCTCTTGAAGGAACAGCTCAGCATCTTCATCCACTTTGAAAGCATGCCTGAAGACTCTCCTTCCAGCGAGAAGGACGAGGAAAAAGAAAAGCTTAGAGAGCTTCTGGACCGCACTGTGGACGAACTGGAACTTTCCGTTCGCTCTCACAACTGCCTCAAGAACGCCAATATTCGCACGATTGGCGAGCTGGTTCAAAAGACCGAGTCCGAGATTTTGAAAACCAAGAACTTTGGTCGCAAGTCTCTCAATGAAATTAAAGAGATCCTCCAGCAAATGGGCTTGACCCTGGGCATGCAAATTGACCTGGAGACTTATAAAAAATATTAGGCGTTAAGGATTGAATCATGCGACATAAAAAAGGATATCGCAAATTAGGGAGAAACACCAATCAGCGGCGTGCTCTTCTCAAAGGTCTGGCCATTTCACTTTTTGATCACGGCCGGATCACGACTACCGTTCCAAAAGCCAAGGAACTCCGTCGTTTTGCTGAGAAGTTGATTACCATTGCCAAGCGCGATGACGATCACAATGCTCACCGTCTGGTTTTTTCCTACCTTCAAAACAAGGAAATTACCAAGAAACTTCTGGCCGAGTACGGTCCTCGTTATAAGGAACGTCCCGGCGGTTACACCCGCATCCTGAAGAAAGGTCGTCGTTTGGGCGATGCCGCTGAAATGGCGTACATCGAACTGGTCGATCACGAATTCGGCGGCGGGGAAGCTGCTTCCGAAGAATAAGCCGGATTTTTCATCCAATTAGCGAAACAGGTCCCTTTATGGGACCTTTTTCCGTTTAGGAGCCTATATCATGCGTTTTGCCTGTCTGGTTACCGGTTACCCCACCCAATACACCCTTGAGCGCTATGGCGATTACAGCCAAATGTTCAAAGAACTGCTTTCGCAGCCTGGCGACTCATGGACCTCCTTTGATTCTCAACGCATGGAATTTCCCGAGGATCCCTGCGATTTTGACGTCTTGGTGGTTACGGGCAGCGCGGCGGACGCTCACGCAGACGCCCCTTGGATTCGAGAACTAAACCAATATCTCGCCCTTGCCCATCAGAAGAAGGTTAAAATTCTTGGGTTCTGCTTTGGCCATCAGGCTGTGGCCAACGCCCTGGGCGGGCGCACCGGCAGGAATCCCGCGGGTTGGGAAGCCGGACTCCATGAAATGCAGCTTCTTCCCGCGTTCCTGGAAACCCCCTACGGCGCCGGAATGGCCCCCTTCCGCATACTGGAAATCCACCAGGATCATGTAATCGAAGCCCCGCCCGAAGCGCAGGTTTTGGCTAAAACCCCTGATACGCCGGTTCAGATATTCGCCATTGGCGACAGCGTCTTCTGCATGCAAGGTCACCCGGAATTTAAGAGCGATATTGTTCGAGATCTGGTGGAAGGCCGTGGTGAGCGGGGGATCATGGCGCCAGAATTCGTTAAAAAGGCCCTGAGCACCTTAGACGATGAGCCGGACAGGTCTACGCTGCTCTCGTTGCTAAACCGCTTCCTCGGCCGTCCTGGCCCTTCTTAACCACCGAGTTATTCCATCTCCTGGCCTGCTGGCCTCATTTTGCGTTTTCACCGGCGGGATGGAACTGCCTCATCTTCAAAGACGCTTTCGTTCCTCACTGGATTGAGCTATGATAGAACGCTGGAAGGAGCGGTTGTAAATGGGAAAAAAGAATAAAGACGGCGTGCGCCCGCCGGGTCCGGATCAGAAACTCAAGCCTCTTCACTTCATCCAGTATGGAGCCTTGTTGGGTCTTTATGGCCTGGTGAAACTATTGCCCCTCTCGGTGAGTCGGGCTATGGGACGCATGATCGGTCGCCTGTTTTATCTTATCGATGCCCGTCACCGCTATATCGCTCTACGGAATCTGGATCAGGCCTTCGGCAATGGAAAGACCGAAAAAGAGAAAAAGGACATCGTCTATCGGTCCTTTCTGCATTTTGGATCCGCCATCATGGAAACCCTCAATTTAAGGACCGTTACCGAAAAAAACTTTCAGGACTTTGCGACCTGTGAGAATTTGGAGCATTTCCACCAGGGACTGGCCATGGGAAAGGGCGTGATTCTCTGCTCCGCCCATTACGGAAACTGGGAAGTGATGAATCTGGCTTTGGGTTATTTAGGCCTGCCTCTTTCCGCAATGGCTCGACCCATCGACAACCCTCTGGTCCATAAATTTTTAGAAGAGATTAGAACCCGCCCGGGAAACCTGGTTATCTACAAGCACAAGTCCGTCAGAAAGCTGCTTTCAACCCTTTCCCAGAATCGAATTGTGGGTATCGTCAACGACCAGGACGTTCATGATCGCAACAGAATTATGGCGCCCTTCTTTGGGCAATCCGCTGCAACCACGCCTGTTCCAGCGGCGTTAAGCTATAAAACCGGGGCGCCTGTCATTCCCGGTTATGCCGAGCCATTGGGAAAAGGCCGGTATCTGCTTAAATTTGGGGACCTCATATTGCCAGATCAGAATGCGGATAAGAACCAGGAAATCATGCGCATCACTGGAGAGCTGAATCGCTGTCTCGAAAATCAGATCCAGCATAGTCCTGAATCCTGGATGTGGATGCATCAGCGCTTTAAAACAGGTGAAGAGGGGCGAACCACATTTTATAAACAGCCCAGGGCCTTTCAATAGCAAGAGTTATTATCATTATTTTTGTTTTAATCTGAGCCTTTTCTCTCGCTTTTACCGTTATCTTTAAGATAGGCGTCTGATCGCCAAGAGGAGGCATTGTGATGGAGGCTGCAGAAACGGCATATGGTCCTCAATTAAAGGACGCCCTTTTGAAGAGTTTCAAGGGAAATATGACGCCAGCTCCGGTCCCCTCTTCTTATCGGTTGGGTTTGGTCTTTGTGGCTTTTTTCATGGTTCTGTTGCCTTTGATCTATGTAGCCCTGATCGTTCTCGTCGCCTGGCTGACCTGTTGGCATGCAGTGGAAAATATTACCATCTTAAACAGCAGGACGAGTTTATGGGGCATTTTTCTGCTTTACGGAACCCCCCTTGTGTCAGGGGTTCTTCTTGTCATTACTATGGTTAAGCCGCTTTTTGCTAAGCGGTTGGCGGCGGATTCTTTAGCCGTTTTAACGGAAAAGGAAGAGCCCGTGTTGTTTGCCTTCGTAAGGCGATTATGTCGAGTTGTTGGAGCGCCTGTCCCCAATGAAATCGCTCTTGATAACGATGTGAACGCTTCAGCCAGTTTCAGGCGTGGTTTTAGCAGCATTTTCTCACGTGATCTGCGTCTCACCATAGGCTTGCCCCTGGCCGCAGGGCTTTCAGTGAATCAATTCGCAGGGGTTCTGGCTCATGAATTCGGGCATTTCGCCCAAACAACAGGAATGGGTCTAACTTATGTGATTCGATCTATCAACGGCTGGTTCTATCAAGTTGTGTATCAGAGAGACAATTTCGATGCTTTCATTGACAAGATGATGGCCTCATCTGGAGGCGTGATTGCCCTTGGCTTGTTAATCGCCAAAGGTTTGATCTGGCTGGTTCGAAAACTACTTTGGGTTCTCATGCACCTGGGACATTTTGTGAGTTGCTTCATGCTGCGGCAGATGGAATTTGACGCTGATCGCTATGAAGCCCGTCTTGTTGGCGGGGACATATTTGAAACAACTGCCCGGGAAATACATCACCTCGCTCTTTCGTCCTGCGCCGCTCAGGAAGATCAGCGACATTTTTGGGAAGATGGCAAGTTGTGCAATGATATTTCGAAGTTGACCCTGTTTCACCGAAAAAAGCATCATTCCATATTGCTTCAAGAGTCTCAAAAAAATCTTGAAGAGGCTAATACGCGATGGTTCGATACCCACCCTTGCGATCGGGAACGCGCTGAAAACGCAAGGCGTGAGGGCAATCATCCCAATTTCTTTTTCGAGGGTCCTGCCCGCCTGCTTTTTCGTCAATTCGATAAGACCAGCCAGGATTTGACAGAAAGACAATTCAAGCAACACATGGAAATTAAAGACGCCGTCTTTCGGAACATTGATGAACTAAAAGAAGGCCAGGACAGGGAAATCCAATTTTTGCAGGCCCGTGACCGGTGCTTTCAATTCGCTTGCACGCCTCATTTTTTGCCAGAGCTAAAGTTAAACCGTGTAACCCTTCCCGAGGATCAAGATTCTATCCTTTCGGCCCTGGAGAAATGTCGAACCGCTTTTTTAGAAGGATCCAAGGAGCATATCCAAGCGGCCCGCAAGTTCCAAAAAGCATTTGATCGCGTTATGCGCTGTTCAGCTCTCCTGGCAGCCGATGAGGCGAATCTTAAACTGGATCTGCCCCACGATGATATACCGGCCAGGAGCATTGATGCGTTGCGAGAACTGAAATCCAAAGATGAGCAGGTCATGGCTGAGGCCGTGAAATCTTACAAAACCATGGACCGGCTTCTTTCAGAAAGACTGTCCTTATCCCTGTCTCTCCTTGTCCTTCCGGAGGTTAAAGGCTCTGTTGACCCTAAGCTTTTGGCTGAATACAGCGCCTGCATTAAAACTCACCGCCTGTTTAATGAACATTGGAAGCTTTTGTTGGATTGGCGAAGGGAAAGGGCCTTGGTGCTTTACCTTGTTGGACCTGGATTTGTTGAAAATAACGAAGAACATTACAAAGCGTTTGAACAGCATTGCCGGCAGCTACTTGCCAAAATTAAAGCCTATCGCCAGGCCCTGAGAGGCCGTCCTTATCCATTCGAGCATTCCAATGAGAATATGGATCTTAAAGAATATGTGCTTCCAACAATTTTGAGCATGGAAGACCCGGGTGAGATTCTAGGTCACGCTGAAAATGGGTTGGGCGTTATTTTGTCCCTCATTAACCGCACGCATAGCCGATTTGCAGCAATTATCGAGTCTGTAGAAAGCTTCTACGGATTAGAGCCCCTTCCAGCGCC
>JBNKOV010000060.1:0-13746 GCA_050294955.1 Holophagae bacterium | reverse complement strand
TTATCTCGAGAAGCTGCCCTTGTTCGAGCAGGAGTTGAAGGCGCGCATGGATCAGCTCGATGTGTTCTATCGTCACATCAATCGGGCCAACGAGCCCGCTATTTTAGAGGCGGAACATCCCATCTACCTCGCCCAGGTGCGAGATATGGACAGTGTGGATATAGACGGTTTCACCCTAAAACTCTTGTCAAGCGAGGAGTTTATGGCTCTCTCCGTGCGGCGAGGCTCGTTGACGCCAGAGGAACGCCGGGAAATTGAGAGCCATGTGGTCTACACCTACGATTTCCTTAATAAAATACCCTGGACCAGCGAGTTGAAGCGGATTCCGGGCTTTGCGGTCGCTCACCATGAGAAGCTGGATGGCAGCGGCTATCCCAACGGGTGGCAGGAAGAGCAGATCCCGCTGGAATCGAAAATGATGACCGTTTCCGATATCTACGACGCCTTGACCGCCTCCGACAGGCCCTACAAAAAGGCCATGGCCCATGAAAGAGCCCTGGACATCCTCCAGGCTGAAGCGGGAAAAGACTTGTTGGACAAAGACCTCGTGGACATATTCATCGAGGCGAAAGTCTATGAAGCGATCAATTTGCAAAATGACCAAAACAACCCGCCGGTCTTCGAAAGTTTTGACCGGGATTTTTTCAAGAGGTCGGTTTGCGACTACGATTCAGAAACCCATGGCGGGGTGTGTCAGGAATGAGATAGTGGTGGTTGGGGCGTGGTGTAAACGCCACAGTGCGCCGTGGCTAAATTTCTGACTCAGGAGATAAAGTGTTGATAGTGCATTGTTTGGGCGCTTCTTTGTGAGTTGGCTTGAAACTTGCTTCGTTAGATTGCTGTGACGGACGGAGGATTGAATGTCAAGAACAGCTATGTACCAATCAACACTGAGAAGCGAAGTTAAAGCAACGGGCGTCGGTTTGCATTCTGGCAAGCTGGTGCATCTCAAGTTGAAGCCTGCAGCGCCCAACACCGGCGTGGTGTTTGTGCGCACCGATCTCAACGGCGCATCTGTGAAGGCGTGCCCCGAGAATATCGATTTCAAGGCATTGCAGTTGGCTACAACGCTTCGCTCTGGAGATGTGGTGGTTCAAACCACGGAGCATCTCATGTCTGCGCTTTGCGCCGCAAAGGTTGATAATCTGGTTGTTGAGCTTGACGGACCCGAAGTTCCCATCATGGACGGCAGCGCAGCGCCTTTCCTAGTGCTCCTGGACGAGGCTGGCATCCGTCGCCAGGCTGTTCCGGCAAAAGTTTTGAAGATTACCAAAGCCTTCCGTTTTGAGATGAATGGCAAAACCGTTGCGGTTGAGCCGGGCAGCGATTACCGCATTTCTTATGAAATTCATTTCGATCATCCTCTCATTCGCCGTCAAAAGAAAACCATTACCTTCAACGCGTCTCGTTATGAAAGCGAGATCGCGCCCGCTCGGACCTTCGGCTTTTTAAAAGACATCAACCATCTCAAATCGTTGGGTCTTGCTCGGGGCGGCAGTTTGGAAAACGCCGTTGTTTTGGACGGCGACCGCATATTAAATGAGAGCCTGCGTCTCAACGACGAGTTTGTAAGTCACAAAATCCTCGACATGATGGGCGACCTGGCTGTGTCGGGTTACCGTTTTCAAGGCCATTTCACCGCATTTAAGGCCGGTCACGAAATGCACGCGCGTTTCCTAACTGCTTTATTGCAAGCTCGTGACTGCTGGACGCTGGTGACCGAAGAAGAGACGGATTCAAGACCTGCGAAGGTTGTGGAGCCCGCAGTAGGTTTTGCCTAGGTCATCTCGCTGGTTTTTCAGGGGATATTACCATTTAGCCCATTGATGTGACAAAACGGCCTTCAGATAATTTGGTATTCATTGCCACAAAATGCTGAATTGCTGTTGACATGTCTTATTCCTTAAGTTAAGTTAGGACAACGTTCTGGCCAGGGAATTTTTATGGCAATTGAAGGCAGTCTAGAAAGCGTAGATATCCAAGACATCGTACAGCTCCTGAACATCAACCACTCCACGGGTTTGTTGCACATCAAAGGCACAACTCTGGCGGGTGTTTTGTATTATCGGGATGGCGACATTATTCATGCGAGCGCCGAGGGGCTCAGCGGTGAAGCAGCCGCCTATATTTTGCTCGGACAGAGCGAAGGCAGTTTCCATTTCGAAATTGCGGAGCATCAGGCCGAAGCAACCATCAAGCGGTCCATTCACGATCTCGTGCTTGAAACTGCCCGGCGGAAAGACACCATCAACAAGATCAGGGCGAGCATCAAGCACGACAACGTGGTGTTCTTGCCTCTGGTAGATGTGCGCATTCCTCATCTGCGAAAGGATTTCAATGAATTTGAAATCCAGCTGCTCAGCCAGTTGGATGGGCAAACTGAGATCAAGAACATCATAGAAAAACGCAAGGAAAGCGCATTTGAGGTTTTCTACGTCATTTATGAATTAGAAAAGAAAGGCTTCCTAAAAAGAGTCGATATATATAAAATATTGGAAGTGGTAGAATTTAAGAAGTTGTTCGGCAAAAGTCAAGAGGTCTACCTCTCAACCGAGACCACTTCGGAGTGGACGGAACAATCCATGACCTACGCCAATTGCAAAATAGTGGAGATACGAACGCAGCAGAACACATTCGGACAGGTTTCCATGGTGGAGAAGAGCAACATCGAACATGGTAAGATTGCTATACCCAAAGGGATAATGGCTCAATTCGAGATCAGTCCCGGGGATAGGGTTCTTGTCAAACCAATCTTGCATCCAGATTGATCTGCGCAGGTTCTTGGATGCATAGGGGAGGGCATTGTGGTACTTGAGGTTTGCAGGGTGACAATGGGGAGGAACCATGGATGAGGCAAAGGCGGGGCAGGAAACCAGTGTAAATCCCAAGGCCATTTTATCCAAAATCGAGACTTTTACGGAAAACGTAGGTGAAACCTTCAAAGGTCTCATGGGTTCTCTTGAGCAATTACAGACCGACATCAAGCAGCTTGGACAGCTAAAAGACGTGGTCATGGCTGCCGAGGAAATGCTCTCGGGCAAGCAGCGCGCCCACGTTGAATTGAAAGCGCAGGGGGAAGTGGGCAGGCTGGTTTCGGCCATCAACAAAACCCTGGACAATCTGCAGCAGCTAGACAAAACAGTCCACAATGAGACCGGCAAGGTGCCGGAGTTGGCGCAACATTTGGACCAGATCACCCTGGAAACGGAAAACGCGACGCAGCAGGTTCTTGAAAAGCTGGACCAGATGATCGAGGCTTCCGAGACCCAGACCAATTCCCTTCATCTGCTTCAGACCAAGGCTCGTGACCGCCTCAATTTTGATCTGGAGGCCCGAGAAAACATCGACAATTTCCTCACCAGGCTGGGCGAAGGTGAAAATCAAGAAGCCATATTGCAGGAAGCCATGGATTTTGTCGCGCTCATGGGAGAGCAGGCCCGAGTTCATCAGGAGCAATCCTCGGAAATGAACCAGGCGATTGACCATGCAAGCTCCCAGGCCGAGAACCTCATGAACTATGCTTTTGACATCATGAACCTTCTCCAATTTCAGGACATTACCCGTCAAAAGATCAGTAAGGTCATTGCTTTGTTGAAAGACATGCAGTCGGGGCTTTATCGCCTATTGGAGATTTTCAATATTCAGTCGGTGAGAAAAGATGCGTTGGAGTTAACCGAGCAGCATAAGGCGACTCAGGACAAGATTTTGGAACGAGACGCGCTTGCGCGAGACACTCACGTAGATAATGTAGATGACATCATCAAAAACTTCCAGAATCAATAGGAGTCGGATTGAAAGCAAGGACAAGTTTCGACTGGGATTGAGCATTCCCACTTAAAAATGGTATGCTGTGTAGGGCGGGGCAACCTGGCTTTGATTAGATCTGACAGATTGATTTTGAACATAAGGTACACTTCAACAATGCGACAATTTGGCAGGCCGTTGCTTACAAAGTTAAGTTTGATTCCAGCGATGTTGATCTGGATCTGTTTCTCCAGCGCGATTGCTCAGGAGAATGGCGGCCCTGCAGATGCGCTTCCTGTTGACCAAGAGGCCCAAACTTCAGCAGTGGAGTCGGACGCTGCGGCCACAAAGCTGCGTAAATTGTGGAAGGCCTATCTGGAAGCCAAGGCAATGGGCGAGGATACCGAAGCTGTCTTCGAACAATTTGTAGCCTGGCGATCTACCTATAACGCAGAGGTTTTCGAAGCGGCCGCCTACTTGTTTTTGGAAGAAGGCGGACGAGATTTCCAGTTGGCGAAAGTCACGGGCGATTATTCCGTTTCCCGACGGGAGTTTCATCATGCCCGGGATATGAATCCCTATCTCTGGCCAGCCTACGCAGGTTTGGCCCGTGTGAACCTGGCAGAGGGCAAGTATCAGGGGTTTATCAATTTGGACCTGAGGGGCCTGCTTCAGGCTTTTTCTTTTCGCAATGCCTATTTCATGATGGATGCGCTCATCTGGTTCTTGAAGAACATCAGCTGGGTGGTGGTTATTTTGTTGACCCTGTTTGCCTGTGTGTTAACGGTAAAATACGCAAGGCCCTGTTACACCACTACGTTGCACCTGTTTGAGCATTACGAGTGGAGTCCGCTTTCCTGTCATCTGTTCACTATTTTGTTATTGGTCTGGCCCCTTGCCTTGGGCGTCAATTTTTATTTGACCGCCGGCTTTTATTTAATGCTCTTTTTCCCGTTCTATTCTTCCGCGGAGCGAAAGTTAACCGCCGTTTTTCTGCTTATGGGCCTGCTGCTGCCCCTGTGCAGCCTTGGGGTTGTCTATGTCAACGACGCACGAGCCAATCCCTTGCTGAAAAACCATTTGGCCTATTTTTTTGATGGCGACGTGGACAATCACATCGCCAGGTTGACCCAAAACCCCGGTAGCGCGGAGTGGAAAGGTTATTCCCTGGTTACCGTGGGTTTGTTGCAGCTTTCAAAGGGCGACACGCTTGGCGCGTTGAAATCATTTGAGGCGGTGCCCTCCAATTCCAAGCATTCGGCCCTGGCGGAAGTGAACAAGGGCAACATTCAGTTTCAGAGCAAAGAATACCAGAGCGCCATTTCCCATTACGAAAAGGCTCTTCAGATTGACCCCAGTCTCAGCGTGCCGTCGTTTAATCTAGGCGTGGTTGCTGCGGAAAGGGGAGAGCACGATAAAGCAGAAACCTATAAGGCGCAAGCCGCTGCAAAGGACAAGCGCATCGCTCAAATGATCCGATACGCCAGCGTCCTGCCAGGCGTGGTGTTGCCCGCTCAGCCCGATTATGAGGCCCGTATCTTTGCGGCCTTGAAAGGGGAGGGCTCGGTCACTTTTCAAGAGCAGGTGAAAAAGCCCGCTTTTTATGTGCCGGTTGGAACCCTTATCCTCATTCTTCTGCTTGCATTAATCCATGTAAGCATGCGCAATGGCTCCCTTTTAGCCCGCATCTGTCAAAAATGCGGACGGGTTTTCTATCAGAGTGATTCGCCGAAGGTGGGTTGGTGCAGCCAATGTGTGAATTTATACGTGAGAAACGAAGATCTTCCAAGCGAAGCCAAGAACATGAAGTATGATGAGGTTAAATCCTTTAACAAGCAAAAGCGCATGGTGATGACCATCACCCAGCTTCTGGCCCCGGGCTCCAAAAACCTGCTCCAGAACCACACCGTGAGCGGCGCTTTGATTTTGTTTGTCTGGGTCGTGTTGCTTGTGTTTACTTTTTCGCCAGTCACCTCAATCACCCACGCCTTCATGACCTACCTGCCAGGGCCGCCGCTGGTGTATTGGTTCTGGGTCGCGGTTTGCGGCGTGTTCTGGATTCTTTTCGGGCTGCGGCCTATCTGGCAGGAGGATTGATATGGCGCTTGCGGGCACCCTTAAAGACTTTTCCCTTGCCGATATTTTCCAATTAATTGGTTTGCAGAAGAAGACCGGCATCTTAACCCTGAAGAACCCAAGGGAAGAAGCCCGTATCTTGTTCATGAACGGCCTGGTGGTCGGCGCGGACACCAACAGCCAGAAGCTTGAAAACCATCTGGGCCATGTCCTGGTTAAATCCAACCGCATCACCCAAGAGGAGCTTGAAGAAGTTCTTGTCATACAGAGCCATACCTTGCAGCGGCTTGGGCAGGTGCTCATTCAAAAAGGGTTCATTAAACAGGAGGATTTGCGGGAGTCCCTGCAGATTCAAACCACCCAGATCATCTACCGCCTGTTCCGTTGGTCCGATGGCGAGTACCATTTTCAACAGGAAAAATTTGTCGATTACGATCAGGAAAACTTTTCGCCCATCACCTCCGAATCCATTCTAATGGAAGGGGTAAGGATGTTGGATGAATGGCCCATGATCGAAGCGGTCATTCCCAATTTCGACGTGCTCTTGGAAAAGACGAGCAAGGGCTCTTCTCTCAAGCTGGACGTGGATAAAGACTTTTCACTCCAGGCGTCCGCCGGTGAAAGTTTCGATGATCTTTTGGAAGATGTTCTCTCCGATGATCCTATAGACAAAGAAGATAAGGAATCTGAACTCTCGCCCAGAATGGAGATGATCCTTAAAATGGTGGATGGCGTGTCGGTGGTTCAAGATATCATCGACCAGAGCGGCATGAACGATTTTGAGACCTGCCGGGTCCTGTATGATCTGGTTGGTTTGGGATATATTCGCCGGGCCATTCGTCAGGAAGCGGAATCCGGCGTGAAGGTTATTGAAGAGGAACACCAGATTCCCGTGTGGATTCCGGCGTGTCTTATGGCGGTCATCGCGCTGTTTTGCTTCATTATCGGTTGGAACCCCTTAAACCGATTCTTCCCCCTGCCTTCTCAATTGGATGTGGCCAACAATCAATTTGAAAGCACCACGGTCTACCGGCTCAATAGAACCGTTCAAGCCATTGATTCCTATTTTATAAGGGAAGGGAAACTGCCCCCCACCTTGGGATTGCTCTCCAGGCAAGGTCTGGCGCCTGAGTGGTGTTTTCGCGATCCAAAGGGGAGAACGTTCCAATACGACGTCTTTCTAGATGAGAACAGCTACTCGCTGAGCGGCTTTGATGTCAAGGGCGGCGCATCCGTACATTTCAAGCGAACCAAAACATTTCCCGAGCCAGTTGCTCAAACGGAAGAGTAGCCTGGGGCCGCCGTTTTCAAGATCGGGTTTAAATGATGGGGATTGAGTTTAATGGCGAAGATTGAAGGCGTAGATCTGTTAAAACTGAGCGACGACGCCGTCATCCGCTATTTATTAACGGCAGATGAGCCGGAGTGGACCGTCTTAAAGGCCCATTCCAATTTCTCAGAGCGTTGGGTGATCTTCTTTTTAAAGAGGGCGCGGGCCATTTCCAAGAACGCCATTTTGGAGCTTTACAATGATCGCCAGCTCCGAAAGAATTATCAGGTAACCCTGGCCCTGCTTCGCTGCCGCTTCATTATCGCGCCGCTGGCCATGAATTTGATCGGTCATATGCGTTGGATGGATCTGTTCAACACGCTCAGGGCGCCCACCTTGGCAGGGCCTGTTCGTCAAAAAATAGAATCTCGACTCGTTGCCTTATTGCCCAAGCTCGCGTTGGGTGAGAAGATCACCATGGCGCGACAGGCGCCGAGAGGACTTGTGCGCAGACTTTGCAAGTCTACAGAAAGGCCTGTTGTCAAAGCGCTGCTTTTGAATTACCATTTCACCTACGAGGACGCCATGTTCATGGCCAACTTCCCCGAAATTGGGCCAGGCGCACTGGAAGAGTTGGCCCTCAACCAACGCTGGCGACCTTACAAAGAAGTGCGAAAATCGCTTCTCCGCAACCCCAAAACACCGCATTCCATGATCTATCCGCTTGCCAGGACCTTGAATGACTTTGATTTGAAAGACATACTGAGACATCCCCGGCTGACCACCTATGCGAGACGGATCATCGAAAAAGTATTAAAAGAAGCGCTCTTCGCGCGACGAAAACCAACCTGAAAAAGGAGCATCCCTTAAATGAACTACTGGCTGTTGAAAACCGAACCCAATGTTTTTTCCATCGATGATTTGGAAAAAGTAGGCGTTGAACCCTGGGACGGTATTCGCAATTATCAAGCTCGCAACTTTATTAGAGACACCATGAAACCAGGCGATAAAATCTTCATATACCACAGCAGAGTGCAACCCATTGGCATTGTTGGAGAAGCCGAGGTTGTCTCAGAATCCTATCCCGACCCCTCCCAGTTCGACGCTTCCGAAAAGTATTTTGACCCCAAGGCCAACCCTGAGAATCCTCGCTGGTATGTGGTGGATGTTAAGTTCACCGCGAAGTACAAACGGGTGCTGCCCCTTCCCGACCTGAAGAAGGTCCCTGAGCTTAAAGACATGGTGTTGGTGCAAAAGGGCTCCAGGCTCTCCGTTCAGCCCGTAGCTGAGAAGGAATGGCGCGTTATTCAAGACATGGCTTCCAATGTATCTTAATCCAATGGGGGGATGGAAATGAACAGAATGAAGATGGCTTCGGGCGGCCTGTGATGACCATTCCAGCCACCTCCCTTTTTGTAAATCGACTTCACGGCCTTACTCGCATCGCGGTTATTCGGCACGACCGTCTCATTCATCTCGGACTCCATCGCGAGGATGAGACGGGTCTGCCCGGCGATATGTTTCTTGGCAAGGTGACCAAGGTCATTACCGGCATTAACGCCGCGTTTTTAGATTTGGGGCAGGGCAGGAGCGCCTTTCTGAACAGGGCCGACATTCCCTTGCCCATTTCAAAGACCAGCCAGGCCGACATGGCGTCCATCTTAAAACCCGGACGTCTGCTTCCCGTGCAGGTAAAGCGAGCCGCCTCTGGCGAAAAACTCATGCAGGTGACTGCGGAGCTTAAGCTTGTGGGCTTTAGCGGCATATTGGTGCTGGGCGGGAAGGGGATTTCGTTCAGCAAACGGTTCAAGGGTGAAAAGCAGGCGGAGCCTTTTGAGGCTTTGCTCCATGGAAAAGGGGAGTTGGGTTATATCGTGCGCTCAAGCGCGAGCGGGTTGAACAAGGACCAGAGATTGGCAGAGCTGGATCGGCTTTTAAAGGACCACGACCGTTTACAAGAGGTGATTCGCGATACTGGGAAGCCGGGTTTGTTGCGCTCCTTATGCCCTGTTAAAGCCTGTTTAACCGATTACTGGGGCGATGGGCTGCGGTCCGTGTTCTTCGATGATGAAGCCCTTTATGAGGCCTATCGCAATGAGATTTCCCAATCCAGGCCGGATCTTGCGCCGGTTTTGAAGCTGCATTCTGAGCCTTATCCCATGTTTGATCTCTATAAAATTGAGTCGGAGATTCAGAAGGCCTCTGCTTCCAGGGTTTGGCTGAAGTCCGGCGGCTTTTTCGATATTCGCCACACCGAAGCGTTGGTGGCTATTGATGTGAACAGCGGTCGTGATGTGAAGAGCGGCGAGGGCCGGTCGTCTGGGATGCGGGTGAACCTTGAGGCGGCCGCTGAAATTGGGCGTCAGGCCCGAGTCCGAAACCTGGCTGGCCTTGTGGTGGTTGACTTTATCAACGGCAAGGGTCCGTCCTGGCGGAAGCAATTGGACGACGCTTTGAAAAAGGCCTTTCGCGGCGACCCCGCTCGCACCGATCTCTTGCCCGTAAATCACTTGGGCCTTGCTCAAATCTCCAGGGAGCGGTTGGGGCCGGACCTCAACAGTTTGTTGAGAGATAAATGCGGGGTTTGCCAGGGCGTGGGTTGGGTAAAGTCGGCGGAGACTGTGGCTCAAGAATGCGAACTGCAATTAACCCGCGAACTCATTGGCACCGACGCGCAGAGCGTGGAAATAACCTGTGGTCGGCGCTTGAAAGAGGCTATGACGGAAGATCGAATTCAGGCCTGGCAGGAGCGATTTGGCGTAATGCTAACCGTGAAAGCAGGCAAGGGCATGAGCGTGTTGGGTTTTGAAATCAGCCTGCTGGATTGAGGATGGCCCGATCAATTCGGCGAGTTGATCGGGCTTCCAGATTACGCCTGGTTTTGCTCTTCGCGCTTCTTGGTTGCGATCAAGTGGCTGTAGAGCCGCGACCTCGCATCGAGATCTTTGGGGCGCGCCCAGTCACGGCCCATCTTCTCCCAGTCGCCGTCGTGGGGATCCAGGCCCATGGTGCGGATATACAAGGGGCCAACCACAAAGAACTGTTGACGATAGGCTAGCAGGTAGCCATTGGTCTGCTCTCTTTGAATGCGGGCCTCATCGTAGTGGGCGTACCAGTGATTGAGGAAACCCACACAGCTTTCTGGGTAGAGAAGGTTGCCGAAATGGCGACCCTCCTGTGCTCCGGAAAGGATGGCTTTGGCCTCAGGCCATGATGGAAAGCCAAACTCCCGCGCCACCAGAGTCAAGGCGTGTTTTCGGCTCAGTTCCCCCTGAAGGGCCTCGCCGCTTAAATCTTTTAATGAAGGTAACTTACTAAACCGGGAAAGGGTTTTGGCGTCCCCTTGTTTTGCGCGAGTTAAGATAAGGTCTGCGCGGACCTTTGCTTCTTGTATGGCAGAATGCATTGCTGTCTCCTAAAAAAGCAGGCCTTCTCTCCGCTCCCTGCGGCCTGATTGGAAAACGCAATGTTTTCTCGGTTCTATTGTGTGAAGGGTGACATCGTCTTTCGGCGGACCAGGCGTCCCTAACGCCTGGAGGGATAGTACAGCATCGCATTTATTTTTGCAAGGCTTAATTGTGGGGACCGGTTGGGCCGACGCGTATGACGGCTAGTTAACATTGTTAGTTAGATTGGGTTGATTGTAAAAATATCACGCGGGGCTTGACATAGTTATTTGATTGGTCTAAGTTGGATGACGTTACTGGATGTGAGTTGAGACTTAAACTTATGTGAATTCACGAGAGAGTTGAGATACATTCTCCTGTGAATAAAAAAGCTGATGTGTCGATGGGCCATCTTATTTGAACCCCAGGTTAATTCTATGATTTTATATTTTGCCCTCTTATATCTGTTAAGTAGTCCTGAGCCTTGGCATTTTCCAGAAACGGAAATATGGCATTACTTAAGTAATATTCAAGTTGTGGTTACGGAAGCTGGCGATGTCTTTATGCTTGATTCTAAAGATGCCCGGCTGCTACATTTCAATACAAAAGGTCAACGCTTTAAGGATGCTGCTGTTAAAGGATCGGGTCCAGGGGAGCTGAACCATGCGAACAGAATGGAGTATTTCGATGGATCAATTATTGTGTATGATCTTCGAAAAATTCATTTATTTTCACCAACCGGCAGTTTTATTGAAACGCTTGATCGTCCTGGGTTATTGTTAAGCTGTAAAAGAGTAAAAGTAGGTTGGGTTGGACTCCTGGGACTTCAATATGGGCAAAAGGATAAACCTCTTCAACTGTTGTTCTATAATGAGGACTTTACAGAATCCAAGATCTTGGGAAATTGGGCTAGCGAGAAGGAACGTCGGGGGAAAAACATGCCCCCCAGGTTCAATCCTGCGGAAGCTGAATTCTATGTAAACCCAGCCGAAGATTTTAACCGGGTGGTTCGCAGCCAGGATGGGCAGTATATATATTTTCATCCCGCTTATATTCCATCTATCTATAAATTTGATCTCGATTCTGGAAAGCAGGTCGGTGAAATTAAGTTTGAAGGAGATCGTATTCCCTTTAATGAAGAATGGGGAGAACAATACGTTAAACATAGAAGCAATAATTCAAGAAACATTAAGTTTAAGCCATGGCTCCCAGCATTTTTTCCGGACATCCAATATATGACTGTGTCTCTCGATAATCATCTGGTCTACAGAAAATGGTTGCCAGTTCCAAGTAACCCAGAAGACTTGAAAAGTTTTCACACCAAGGATCATTGGATTAGCATAGATGAAAATGGTAAACAGATTTCCTCTACTCTCATGGACCAATACGTTACACGGGTCGTTGCTGTGCGGGGCGACACTGTCTGGTTTACCTATACTACAGAAGAAGGCGAACACACCGTTGCCCGTTGCCCTAAAAACAAGGCGGCGGACTTTTTGGCTGCTAAGATGGAATTCAATGACTGATGTTTTGGGCTTCTATGGCCGCTTCTAGGGAAGGTCGCCCTTTGCATTTCCGTTGATTTTGGGCGTTTGGCGGTTGGTTTTAGTGAGAGAAATCTTGATTTGGTGGGTATGCGTTCATGCCTTCATTGGGAGAAATGCTTGTTTTTGCGGAAAATTTCATGGGTGTGTCTAAGGTGTATGAAATAATGTGTTTAGATTCTTGGGCCTTGTCTTGTGGAAGGGCAATCTCCGGTTTGGTCAGTTTTGCGCTGTCTTGGGGAAACTTTGCGGCGTTTGTGGCCAGTTTTTCCCTGTCTTGGGCAACCATTGCGGCGGGTTCGTCCAGTTTTGCCCTGGCTTGGGTTTTTATTGCGGCCTTTATGTCCGGCTTTGCCCTGGCTTGAGGAATCATGGCGGCGTGTATGTCGCCTGTTTCCCTGGCTGGGGATTTTATTGCGGCCTTAATGTCCAGCTTTGCCCTGACTTGAGGAATCATGGCGGCGTGTGTAGCGCGTTTTCTCTGTCTTGGGTAAACTTTGCGGCGATTTTTCTTTGCGTTTCCCTGGCTTGTGTAATCATGGCGCTGAGCTTTGCAACTTTTTCCCTGGCTTGTGAAAGGGGGCCTGGCAGCTACTCCGTTTGGATTTAGACCTTCTTGGTTTCTCCATGGTTTAGAGCGGCCAGGACAGAGGATGGGGCTACTGTTCCGGCTTTGCATGGGCTTGCTGAATTTATCTGATAAGGCTCTGTGTTCCATCTTGTTTTTTTTCAACACCCAGGAGTAATCAATTTGCCCGCTCGGGCGCCTGTGGCTTGACCATCCTTAAAGGCCAGACGACCATTGACAACCACCATGTTAATGCCAGTTGAGGGTTGTTTCGGATTGTCGTAGGTGGCGTTGTCGCGAATTTGAGCCGGGTCAAAAATGGTGAGATCGGCCACGGCCCCTGGTTTCAAAACGCCTCGATTCTTTAAACCAAAACGGGACGCGGTCAATCCGGTCATTTTGTGGATGGCTTGCTCCAAGTTGAATAACCCGAGATCCCTCGCGTAATGTCCCAAAACTCTGGGAAAGGCCCCGTATAGGCGAGGGTGGGGATGGGGATCGTTTGGCAGCCCGTCTGAACCGATCATGGTGGCGGGATGGGCCAACACTCGCTGCACATCGCCCTCATCCATTTGAAAATAACACGCCCCGCCCGGGATAAGCCTTTTTGCCGCTTCCTGTTGAGAGCAGCCCCAGTCCGAAGCAATGTGGTGGAGGTATTTGCCTCCCATTTCCGGGAAGGTCTTGGACCAGGTAATCAACACCTCAATTTCACCATCGATCAAATCGGCGCTTAATACCGTGGAGCCAGCCGTGTAGGGGTAACAATCCAGACCCACTTTCAAATATCGGCGGGCGTGGTCTATCATGGCCAGGGTCTCGGTGGTCCTGCCCCAGTTCTTCGGACCCGCGCATTTGTGATGAGAGATAACGAGAGACGTACCAGCTCTTTGCGCCGCTTCGAAACTCTCTTTGAGGGATAGATCAACCCCATCGTATTCATCCCGCATGTGGGTCGCGTAGACCCGGCCATATTCGGCTGCAACTCGCGCAAGTGCAACCACTTCCTCCATATCTGCTGGGTAGTTGATGGGGTAGAACAAGCCCGAACTGAACCCGCAGGAACCATGATCCAAGGCCTCTCGAAGCAGTGCGATCATTGCCTGAAGCTCCTGACTGTTGGCCTTTTTGCTCAGATCCTTCATCACCGTCGCCCGC
>JBNKOV010000059.1:0-13779 GCA_050294955.1 Holophagae bacterium | reverse complement strand
CCATCTTAATTTGACTAACTCCCAAAAGCAGGTTGCACAAAATCCAGGAAAATGCCTCTTTCTCCAGTCACTTAGAGAAGCTAAGAAAATCAATACAAAAGGAGAAAAAGACCCTTTTTATCCTGATTGATGACATGGATCGTTGCAATCCTGAAAAAGCTGTGGCGCTACTTGAGCAAATCAAACTTGTACTTGACCTCCCCTCCACCATTTTTGTCCTGGCTCTCAACGAGAAAACCTTGGATGGCTTTATCCGAAAACGATATGAACTGCATGGCATTGAAGACTTTACTATAAACGAATATATCGAAAAGCTCATTCAATTGCGCTACCACATCGCCCCGATCACTCCCTCCGATCGTGGAAGCCAATATGCCAGCTATGCCTACCAGGAACTCTTGAGGAAATACCGTATGAGAGGTAGCATGAGCAGGAAAGGAGACTGTTGGGACAATGCGCCCATGGAAAGCTTCTACCACACGCTGAAAACAGAGCGAATTCACCACAGAAACTACCAAACCAGGGCTCAGGCGAGAGCAGAAATCATCGAGTGGATCGAGATGTTTTACAACGGTGAGCGTTTGCATTCGGCATTGGGGTATACAAATCCAGCAGAATTTGAAAGAATCTCGCTGGCCAAAGTTGCTTAACTGATTGTCCAGTTTCCCGGGGTAGGTTCACTATGCTCACGAAAAATAGTCGGTTGGTCCTTACAAACCACAATGCATACAGATTTGGTTCTTGATGCGCTCCTACAAGCAGTCTGGAGGCGGCGGCCTGCTCCAGGGTTGGTTATTCACTCGGACCAGGGTGGCCAATTCGGCAGCCACGACTGGGCCAAATTCCTCGAAGACCATGGCATAAAGCCGAGTATGAGCCGAAAAGGGAATTGCCATGACAATGCGGTGAAAGAATCCTTTTTCAGTTCGTTGAAAATGGAGCGAATAAGACAAAAATCTTATGCTTCAATCGAGGCGGCCCGATCTGATATTTTCGAATACATCGAAATGTTCTACAATCCAACCAGGAGGCACACTCATCTGGATTTTGTAAGCCCCAACCAGTACGAAGCGCAGCTTTGATGTGTCATCCCGAGTGTCTACCAAAGCGGGGCAGGCCCATCCCGTTTCCCTTTCTCTAATCAAGTTACTGGGTGTGATATCTTTATGCATCACGCCTTTGCCATGAATGGCCATCAACCCGGAAGCCACATTGGAAAAGATATTCAGGCATACTGAATTGTAACGCGAGGGTCATGTTCCTGGCTGAGAGAAGATCCTCTATTATCTTCCATGATAAGAGCCAATCCATGGCCGCATTTTTCCAGTGCAAGGTAATTCACCACATAGGAACTGTTGATGCTTTGTCCAATACGAAACTCTTTGCGAAACCGAGCCAGGGTTTCTGAATCGGGAAAGGCATTGGTATGGGTTTTTATTATGACGTCGAGGCCATCGGATAGACGTTTTGCTGAGAAGACCGTTGTGCGTCGACCTTGAAAAATGGTGTCAACCATACGATAACCGGCAAGTTTGCCCATTCTACACCAAAATAGAAGATTGTGTTTCAGCCACTCCTGCTTCTATTTTAACAAACAACCCGTTAAATTTCCCGAGATTGTTTTAATTTCAGGTCGCTTAATTATAGTAGGGTGTTACAATCGTGTGAATCGTGATTGAGACGGTTGAGGGTCTTGAGGTATCATGGAATCTGTCGCCATGGCGTGGGGTAGGAGAATATGGATAAGGTTTCTTTGGTGCAAGCTATTGTACAGCATTTTCAAAGAGAGCGAGATCTTTTGGCAAAAGCGGCTCAGGCCACCTATGAAGCTGCAACTCATGAGGAGAATAGAGCCGAAAACAAATACGATACCAGGGGTTTGGAAGCCTCCTATCTAGCGGAATCTCAATCCAAAAGGGCAAGTGATATTCTCCAGACAGTAAATATTTACAAGGCTCTCGCGTTTAAGACATTCACCGAAGACGAACCTATTGCCATGTCCGCCCTGGTGACTGTAAAAGACAAAGGCGAAGTGCGATATTATTTTTTGGGTCCCCGAGGCGGCGGTGCTGCTTTTGAGTATGAAGGCAAGACCATTACGATTATCACGGGCGCATCGCCTTTGTGTCGGACTTTAATGGGACGAGAGGTGGGAGACGTGGTTGAGTTTGGTCCCAGAGGAGCTACTCGAGAGTTGGAAATCCTGGACCTGGCTTGAGATTTTCTTTTCCCCTGTGAAAGAAAACTTTGTAACTGCAAACAAAGCGGCCCAGGCCTAATCGAACAACCTCCGCGGGTGCTTTGCTGTCAAAAGATCACGCTGAGATCGCTGATTTACTTTGGCGTATAATTGGGTCGTTGCAATGTTGCTATGGCCCAGGAGATGCTGAATATTTCTGATATCCATTTCGTTCTCAAGAAGCAGGGTAGCTACTGTATGTCTGAAAGTATGGGGTGTAATTTTTTTTTGAATGCCTGAGGCCTCAGCATATTTCTCAATAAGCGAACGCACGGTCTGGTCCGAAATAGGCGCCCCTTTTTGGGTGAGGAAGAAATGACCTGTGGTTCTGATTTCTCCTAAAAAATCTTCTCGATAACTTCGAAGACTTTCGATGGTTTTAGCATCGCACAAGGGAACTAATCGTTGTTTACGGCCCTTTCCAAAAATTCGAGTTGTGGCGCTCTCCAGGTCCACGTCTTCATCTCTGAGGTTGCACAACTCTGAGACGCGCATGCCGGTGGCGAAAAGCATCTCAATGATGGCGATATCTCTGACAAGCAGTCGAAATCTTTTTGACCCAACTCCTCGATGCTCCCGCTTCCGCTGTTGGAGATAAGAGAAAATTTGTTTTATTTCTCTTAATGTCATGACCACTGGAAGGTGGTGCTCTCCACTTATTTTTATTCGTAATTTTCTGAACGGGCTTACTGTAATGTAATCTTCAAACTCCAAAAAGCCAAAAAACGCCCGCAACGTAGCCACTTTTCGCTTTACTGTTTTGGGGCGTGCAGATGGGGTGAGCACCTTCATAAAAGACCGAATGACATGTTTATTGATAGAGTTTAGGGTCCTATCTTCGAGAAAGTTACAGAACTGCTTGAGATCGGTGCTATAGGCTTTTCGGGTTTTTTCCGTCAAGTTTTTTTCAAATTGGCAATGGGAGAGGAATTCGGCGACAGCGTCTTCTATATTCATTTAGAACATCCTTTTGGGGGAGATCATCACATCCATATCATGCTAAAAGGGGCAGGTCATTCTAAGTTACATACCCAGCCTCTTTTATACCCGAAAATGGATCGATGATGGTGGAAAAGGCAGTAAAATTTATCTATTCTTGTTAGTTAGTCGTGACTGATTTTGTTGTTCCAATAAACAAGAGTTCCTGGTGAAAATCCAAACAGTCCAGTTTGAGAGGGAGATTTATGCAAGCCACTGCCTTTTAGTGTGAAGATTAAATCTTGTTCATGGGTGCGCGGTGCGTTTGGAAGTTAAAAGGCAGTGCCCCGATTTAGGTCCCAAACCCTGAATCTTGACTTTTGAAATATGTGAGATTATACTTGATTTGTAGTAAGTCCTCCCCTTGAAAGTTGACGCCACTTTGCTTAAAGATGTAACGTGTGGTTTCTTCGGGCGCCAAGCTTTTGAGAGTTATTTGCGGCATGACCAGGTATTTTCAGATGAGGAGAAGATTATGAGCAAGCTTTTCAGCCCCATTATGGGTCTATTTGCCTTGATGGCGGCAAACCTTTGGGGATTCAGCCAGGGCGTGATCAAGGGGGTTGTGAAGGACTCGGAATCTGGAGCTCCCATAAAAGGAGCCTACATCCTTGTGATTGGGGCTCAGAAAACGGTAGCTACAGATTCAGACGGTCAGTATTCGATTAAAGCGCCTGCCGGAACGTATCAATTGCTTGCCACTGCTACAGGGTTCTCATCTGAGGAGAGAACGGTTACGATTAAAGAGGGAGAAACCCTTATTTCCAGTTTTGGTCTTGTCCAAAGCATGGCTCAGTTTGGTGAGGCATTGGTGGTTTTGGGCTCTCGGGCGTCGAGAACCGCTGTAGAATCACCTGTTCCAATAGATGTTTTAACTTCCAGAGAATTAAAGCAGGTCGGAATGACCGAAACCAGTCGTGCGTTGCAGTTTCTTGCGCCATCCTTCAATCACTCCACCTCTACTATAAGCGATGGCACTGATATTGTGAGGCCTTCAACGCTGCGAGGACTTGGACCAGATCAAACCCTGGTTCTGGTAAATGGAAAACGTCGTCACAACAGCGCACTTGTTCATGTAAACGGGTCTATTGGAAGAGGCGCGGCTGGCGTAGATCTAAACGCCATCCCGGCTTCTGCAATTGGTCAAATAGAAGTATTACGAGACGGGGCTTCGGCGCAATATGGATCCGACGCCATCGCCGGTGTCATTAATGTGGGTTTAAAGCGGAATATTGGAACGGACATAGATATCTATGGCGGTCAAACCATAGAAGGCGATGGCGAGACATTTCGAGTAAGTTTAAACCACGGTTGGGAATTCATGGAACGAGGGTTTTTGCATATCACGGCGGAGTATCGTGATCGGGGCAACACAAATCGGGCCGGGCCAGATCCTCGACAACAGTATGACCTGCTTCCAACGGGTGGTGTGAACCCCAATGAGGATACTTTTGATCGGTTAAACCATCGTTATGGGGACGCCGATTCTGAGAATTTATACTTCTTCTTCAACGGTGGCGCGCCGGTGGGCGATGATGGGGAGCTTTATTTTTTTGGCGGGGTGGCGCAACGAGAAGGCGAATCGGGTGGTTTCTATCGACGTTCCCTGGACAATCGCAATAGACCTGAAATATACCCGGATGGTTTTCTTCCGCTTATCAATTCCGAGGTGGATGATGATTCTCTTTCTTTGGGATTTAAAACCCTGGTTGGGGCATTTTCCTTGGACGCCAGCGCTACAACAGGAAGAAACACCTTTAATTTCCAAATCAGCAACTCTCTTAATGCTTCTGTGGGCAATGAAATATCCATTTTAAGCGATGAGGTTCAGGCGGTTTTAAACGGGGTTGAGGACTTCACTCAAGCAGATGCTGGCACTTTGAAGTTCAGCCAGACTACTCTTAACTTGGATCTTGCTGGAGCTTTAGACTTTGGAGAGCAGGTCGTTAATCTGGCGTTTGGAGCGGAATGGAGAGAAGACCGTTACCAAATTGAAGCGGGAGAAGCTCTGTCCTATATTGACGGTGGGTTATTGGACCAACATGGAACAGGCCCAGCGCCTCCGGGTATTCAGGTGTTCCCAGGGTTCCGCCCATCCAACGAAGTGGACGAATCCCGCAATAATATAGGGCTTTACTTTGAATTAGACACCAACCTTACCAACAAGCTTCTGGTTAATGCGGCTGCGAGGTATGAGGACTACAGCGACTTTGGCGATAACTTGAGTTTCAAACTTGCGGGCAGATATGAGTTCAGTAAAGCGTTCTCTTTCCGAGGATCAACGAGCACTGGGTTTCGAGCGCCTTCTTTGCACCAGTACAATTTTAATAATACCAGCACTCAATTTGTAACTGACGATGTTACTGGACAACTCGTTCCCTTTGAAGTAGGCACTTTTCGCAATGGAGATGAGGTTGCCAATGGGTTGGGGGTTCCTGCTTTAAAGGAGGAAACATCGAATAGTATCAGCCTGGGCTTTACCGCGCGTCCCATGAAGCGGTTCCAGGTAACGGTTGACGCTTTTAAGATAGATATAGATGACCGCATTGTTGTGTCCGGTCAGTTTCAGGCTTCTACACCGGGAATTGGCGAGTTGTTGCCCAATGGCGTTAATGCGGCCCAATTCTTCTCGAATGCGATAGACACGGAAACTGAAGGCGTTGATGTGGTGACGGCTTATATTCACGATTTCCAATCCGGCTCCAAATTACGGGCTACATTGGCGGCTAACTGGAATGAAACGAAAGTCGTTGGTGATGTGCGAACGCCGACGCCTTTGGCCATGTTTGGAGCAACCTTGTTTGACCGAATTGAGCGGGAGCGGATTGAAACAGGGCAGCCACGCAATGCCGCGAATTTGGGATTTAACTATGTGCGGGAGGCGTTTGCCTGCAACCTGCGATTCAACTATTTTGGTTCAGTGAAAACGGTTGAGAGTAATGACCCAAATGCTGGGAGAGATCAGGTTCACAGTGGGAAGACGCTCACCGATCTTAACTTTAGCTACACAATCCGCAAATCCTTTACTCTAAAACTGGGTGGCAACAACATTTTTGACGTTAAGCCCGATGAGCAGATTGCGGTGAATTCCTTTAATGGAATCTTCCCTTATTCCAGAAGGACTGCGCCTTTTGGCTTTAACGGGGCTGTCTACTATCTGAACATGGGCTATGTCTTCTAGGCCGAATCAAGCCAGCTTCTTCTCCTGAAAAAAATCACAAACTGGGCTGAGCTTCGTCTCTATGTTGGCTTTTTGAAATATGGAGATACAAGGGGCTGCGAACGTGAGCACGGCGAATGATAGGAAACAATTCCAGTCCTCGGCGCCTGAACCTGAGGTCAAACGAATCAGCGATTATTTCCCGGCCTTTTACCAGTCCCTGCTGCCAGAGATTTTCTTCTGCCCGATACCTCAGGAGTCCCTTGCAACCTGCGGCAATTGCGTGATGTGTTCTGAACAAGCCTTTTCTACTCCGGTAGATAGCGAACTATATAATCCGAACACAAAGTGTTGCACCTATTATCCCACTCTTCCCAACTACCTTGTGGGAGGCTTGTTGGCGGATAATGAATCCTGTCATGATGAGGGCCGGCGTCGACTTTTGGAAATAATTCGAAAAAGGTCAGGGGTTTCACCTCTCGCCGTCGCTATGCCGCCCTGGTATCGTCTGCTCTATGAAAACAACCATGGCGCCTTTGGTCGCTCGGAGCGTTTGCTGTGTCCTTTTTACCTTGGAGAAAGCGGGTTGTGTTCACTCTGGAAGTTCAGAAACAGCATTTGCTTTTCATATTTTTGCCGTCATCAAGCGGGTTTAACGGGTTTTCAATTTTGGAATGGTGTTCGGGATTATATGGTGGAAGTGGAGTCAATTCTGGCCTGTCTGGCTCTTCGAAAGCTAGGGTTCAAGGATTTGGATTTAAATAGGAATCCACTGGGCCAAAAGCGAAGCGCGCCTGTCACCGGGTTATCGGGCAAGGAATTGGATGGTTCGGTGGATTTGGACTTATACCGCCGGGATTGGGGACGTTGGGAAGGCAATGAGGAAGCTTTGTTTATTGAAACCTGGCGAATTGTCTCTCACCTCAATCGAGAGGATCTTCAAAAAGCCATGGGCGTTCACCAGCAAATACGATTGGATCGCCTGACTCAATTGCATGGTGTAATGACAGATCAAAACCTGCCTTCTCGGTTGAAACGGAACCCCAATATCGAAGTGAAGTATATGGATGAAAAGGTCGTGGCGTTGCCCTACAAAATGGGAGGCTTCCTTGAAATGGACCGAGTTGTTTTCGATGCATTGTCCCACTTTAATGGAACGCGAAGCCTGGATGAGGTGAATCAGGGTTTGGTCGAGCGCTTGAATCTAGCTTTGGATGTTTCATTGATCAGAGCATTGTGGCGGAACGAAATTCTAATAGACGTTCATTCCATTTAGAAACGAATGGGGCTTGCAGGACTCTGAAATAAAATGGGTCAGAGAGGCCCGGCGCTCAGCGCCAGGCCAATTTGGTTTATTTCAGCGTTCGTTCAAACAATTCATAAATGCGACGGTACTCGTCGTACCAGCCTGAAGGGGTGGTAAAACCATGACCTTCAACTGGATAGGAACTCAGTTCCCAGTTATGTTTGCGCAGCTCGATGAGCTTTTGGGCTAGCCTCACGGAATCCTGATAATACACATTAGAGTCCACCATGCCATGGCAGATAAGCAAATGGCCTTTGAGGCCTTCCGCGAAATAGATTGGCGAACTACGTCGGTAAGCCACTGGATCGTTGGCAGGTAGATTCAGGATGCGACTGGTGTAGGGGTGGTTGTAGTAAGCCCAGTCGGTGACGGGTCTCAATGCTGCCCCGCTTTGGAAGACATCCGGTGTGGTGAACATGGCCATCAGTGCGATAAACCCGCCATAGGACCCACCGTAAAGGCCGACTCGATTGGCCTCTACGCCATGCTGATTCACAAGGTAATTGGCGCCATCAACAATATCGTTTAAATCTGCGCCTCCCATGTGACGGTAGATGGCTGTTCGCCAATCACGGCCATATCCCGCAGAGGCCTGGTAATCCGGGTCCAAAATAGTGTAGCCCTGACGGAGCAGCAGATTGTGGAACATATACTCTCTGAAGTAACCGCTCCACCCCTTGTGGGCATTTTGCAGATATCCCGCGCCATGCACGAACACGACGCCTGCGCCATTAGGATTCTCTGGTTTGTAGATCCGGGCGTAAACGTCTCCGCCATCTCTATTCTTGTAGGCTACGACTTCAGGTTCAACCCATTTAATTGCTTTAAAAGCTTCACTCCGTCCGTCATAAACCGTCTTCCATTTACCGTCCTTTTTGCGAACCTGAAGAACGGGAGGCTGATTGGTTTTGGAGAAGAGCTGGACCATCCAGGTTCCGTCTTCGCTGACGCCTGTCTCATGACGGCCTTCACCGCTGGTATGAGTCTTCCATTTTCCACCGTCAATCGGAATGCTGTAGTAGTGAATCTCACCGGGATGTGCTTTGTTGGCATGGAAATACCATTGTTTTCCGTCACTACTTTCCTCAGGTGAATACACCTCAAAATTACCTTCGGTGAGGGCGTTGGTCTCTGCTTTTTTTAAGTCGTAAGAATAAAGATGGGTGTAGCCTGTTTTGTCGGAAAGGAACATGACTTTTTTGCCGTCTTTGCGCCAGAAACCGGCCATGCTGCTAAAACTATTGCTAAATCCATAGCCGGACATATAGGACAGGATCCAGGCGGGATCATGGTGGTGTTCAACCAATGTTATCTTCATGGTCGCCGGATCCACAAGAAAGATCCAAATGTCCTTGTCGTCCTTGGAGAGGGCCGTTACCAAAAGTTCGGTTCCTCCGGGTCTGAACCCGCCTGAGTAGAAGCTTACAGGGCGGGGACCTTCTTTCTCTTTGGGTAGAAACTTCTTGTCTTCCTCTGAAAGGCTTTCCTTGATGTCGGCCAGACGGTCCTCAGCAATTTCAGGAAGATCTGATACATCCAGCCATGTCAAGGTTCCGTCTTGTCGGTTCAACACTCCCAACTTGCCATCTTTGGCTTTAATGCCCACTCGTGGACGGGACTTTTTGCTGACTACATTGCCGTCCTTATTCACAAATTCCGCGTAGTCCGTTGGGTCTCCCTCTTTTTTGGCTTGCATCGTTATTGCCACATATTGAAGGTCGTCGCTAATATCGACGGTGCGACCCCCCGAGAACCTTCCCGAAATTCTATAAGATTTGCCCAGCCAGGTTTTGGACGGCTTTATGAGGCTGCCCATACGCCGTCGGGCCTCCATGCGGGCTTCGTCATTTTCTTCCTGAAGGTATAGATTATCTATATAGCGAAACATCTTGCGTTCTTCGGTTTGATAAAAGTCGGGATCATCCTCTTCGGGCTCATCCCCTTCCACGAGATCCGTCAATTGAATCACAGATCCTTTGTCCGGATTCATCATAAACAGGTTTTTTCCCTCCCTGAAAATGAAGCGGCTTTGATCTATGAATCGAATGAAGGCGAGATTCCCGCCTTGGGAGATCAAGGGCTCCATGGGTTTGTTGTCCCGAGAAATCCAAAGATCGCCGCCCGATTCAATAATGCGAAGGTTGCCTTTTAAATGGGGGCTGGCAAAAGCGTAAGGTCTTGTTTCGTCTGTTGCCGGCGTCAGTTCGCCTGAATCGATATCGTAACGCATAAGTTGTTGGGGCGCTGTTATGGGTTGGGCAGTTTGAAAATAAACGGCGCGATCCAGGGATGATAGGTTCACATTGTCAGGTAAAGCGCCGATCCAGGCCGGGTCGTCCATTATTTTTTTGAGATTTATTTCCTGGGTGAGGCCGACCAGGGACGCCATAATGAATAAGAAACCGTATTTCACGTGATTACTCCAAATAAAATTCATGGAACATGGACCGCGCCGCCATTTTCCAAATGACTTTTTCAACACAAACTCCGGGGTCGGCGCCTGCCTTGCCCGTTGATGTCTTTCATTAAAGCATAGAGCGGCGCTGAATCCTATCCCAGCCATCGATTTGAGCGGAATATTCATGGGGATTCCTGCAGTAAAATACCCCTCATTTTCAATTATCCACCCACCAACAGGCCTGTTTGCGTTATAATGCATTCAAGAAAAGCAGCAACACCGGGGCTCCAGTTGTTCTCCTAAATCTCTAATATAAAATGCATTAACTTGAAGGTGCGTGATTCATGGCAAAAATAGACGGTTTTTTCAGGCTCATGGTTTCCGAAGGCGGCAGTGATCTGCATCTCGCTGCCGGGAACAAGCCCATGATCCGGGTTAGTGGCGATTTGAGGCAAATCGAATATCATGAGTTGGCTCAAGATGAGTTGCAGACCCTGCTCTACGAAATCTGCCCGGAAGACAAGCAGAAACATTTCGAGGAAACGGGCGATTTGGATTTCTCCTATGAAATTCCGGGAGTGGCCCGGTTCCGCGCCAACTTCTTTCAGCAGAAATGGGGCATGGCGGGTGTCTTTCGCCAGATACCCAGTGAAATTCTCACGGCGGACCAATTGGGTCTTCCACCAATTTGCCTGAGACTGTCCATGTTGAAGAAGGGGATGGTTCTTGTGACGGGTCCAACAGGCAGCGGTAAATCAACAACCCTTGCCGCCATGCTGGATTATGCAAATAAAAACCGCACCGACCATATTCTCACTCTGGAAGATCCCATCGAGTTTGTTCATACTTCTAAATCCTCTTTGGTGAACCATCGCGAGATAGGCTACCATACACGGTCATTTTCGTCCGCGTTGAGAGGCGCGCTGCGGGAGGATCCCGACATCATTCTTGTCGGTGAGATGCGAGATTTGGAAACCATTGAACTCGCTATTGAAGCAGCGGCTACAGGGCATCTTGTATTTGGAACCTTGCACACCATGAGCGCCATGAAAACCGTGGATCGCATTGTAGAAGTGTTTCCTTCCAACCAACAGGAACGCATTCGAGTGACCCTGGGCGACGCCCTAAAAGGCGTGATTGCTCAGAACCTGTTTAAACGAATAGACAAGCCGGGTCGTTGTGCTGCTTTGGAAATTTTGGTGGTCAATAACGCCGCCGCCAGCGTCATTCGCCAAGGCAAGACTCATCAACTTTTGAGCGTGATGCAGACAGGCAAAAAGTCGGGGATGCAGACTCTGGACGACGCTATCCAGGGCCTGTTGGATAAGGGCTGGATTAGCGTAGAGGAAGCCTTTGAAAAGGCGATTAACAAAGAGCGGTTCCTACCCATGTTGAAAGAACCGCCCGACGAACTGGCCATGAGTTCATAGGGGCGCTTTATGCTAAAAAGAAAAGATACGGATCGAATTTTGGGAACCATGCTCCGTTCCCATAAAGGCACGAGCGACTTGAACTTCACACCGGGGAAACCCCTTCAGGTTGAGTCATCGGGCGAGTTGACTCCGGTTAATTTCAGTCCTCCAATTGAAGAGTTAACCCCCTTCCAAACTGAAATGTTGGCGCTTTCTATTGTGGGCAATAATGATCGGGCCAATTTGGAGACATTAATCAAGACTGGCTCGGTGGACTGCGCCTACGAGCTGGTTGGCGAGTGTCGATTTCGGGTGAATGTGTTTCAGCAAAGGCAACAATACAGCATGGTCCTTCGCAAGCTTGAATCCAAAATCTTGAGTTTGCAGGATCTGGGACTTCCAGATATTTTCAAGGAGATGGCAGCAGAAAAAAACGGACTCATTCTGGTGACTGGCGCAACTGGAAGCGGGAAAAGCACCACGCTTGCGGCGATGCTCAATGAAATGAATGAGACCCGTGCGATTCACATTCTCACCATCGAGGATCCCATTGAATATGTGCATCCTCATAAGAAGGCCACCTTTAATCAACGAGAGTTGGGCTCGGATTTTGACACATTCAATTCCAGTCTGCGCGCTGCGCTACGTCAGGCGCCTAAAGTCATTCTCATCGGTGAAACCCGAGACCGGGAAACCCTGGATATCTGTCTGGCGGCGGCAAGCACGGGCCACCTTGTTTTGTCCACACTGCATTCCATCGATTGCGGTCAGACCATCAACCGAATGATAGGCATGTTTGACAAAGAAGAGGAGCCGCAAATCCGCGCGCGTCTGGCTGAATGCCTGCGTTTTGTGGTGAATCAACGTTTGTTGCCCAAGAAAGGTGGCGGACGGGCGCCTTCTCAGGAAATTATGGGAATGAATCTAAGGGTTAAGGAACTGTTGATTAACGGTGAGTCCGAGGGCAAGACCTACTACGATATTATCGGTTTGGGAAGGAACCGGGGATGGAAGACTCACGATCAATGTATCGCCGATCTTTATGAGGAAGACAAGATCACTGAAGAAACCGCGCTTGCCTATGCGTCCAATAAATCCATTGTTATGCGAACACTGGATCGACTGAAACAGGAGCGCGGCGTGCCTGATGAGGATGCTTTGGAATTGAGTCTTGACACCACAACCATCGAGGCCAAAAAGTTGATTACTGAGGCCTGGCCAGCTTCCGGAACGCCCTTTCCTCTTAACGCCAAGTTTGGCAAAGAGGATAATGTGTTGATTGTCTTTGAGCCCGTTTTGGAGCTACAGGGCAAGGCGGCCAATCTTAACTTCCCGATGAAAGTGCAAGGCAAGGCGCCTGAGGTGAAGGGCATCAATCCCAAAGGGACCATTTACATGACCGGTTCTGTTTCGGGTAGTGGACCCATGCTCACTTTAACCGGATGGTCCATGACCGGGGTCGATATTGATGGGTTCACCATCTCCAAAAAAGCGCAACAGGAATTGATTTTGGTTGCCGAGCCCAAGTTCCCTCCAGAGATTCTGATCGCCAACCCCAGGTTAACTGAAGAGAAAAAACGGGCGTTGACCCGCCTGGTGGAAATAGGGAAGCTGCCCCATATTCAAATACTCAAGGGATTTATGGATAAAGCCCAGGACGAGGCGGAACGAGAGGCCATTGCCCAGACCATTAAAGCAATAGAGGCGCGTACATGAAAGATCTCGGTTCATTAGTTCAACATCCGTCTTTTCAGGGGGGCGATTCCCTTATCCTAACCTCGGGCCAACCCATCATCCTGGTGAACAACGGTCAGAAAAAGGGTTTTGGTCAACCTTTAAGTAATCAAGCTCTTATGAGTCTCCTTAAGGCGACCCTTCCTCCAGACCTTGTATCGGGTTTTCAATGGGGTCGGGAAATTGGTTATCAGTTGGAAACGCCCACTGGGGTTTTTCCCGTTCGAATTGTTCTCAAGCCCGACAAATCTTTCTATGTCGAGATTCACCTGTCCATCCCGCCTGACCAGGAACCGGAAGAGGAGGATGAACCTGAAGCCATCCCCGTTTCGGCCCCTGAGCCCGGTCCCGAAACCCAAGCGACGCCTCCTCCAGAGCGGCCGCGATCGCAAGCTCCGGAGCCTTCGGCAGATGATGACGTTCCAGATACGTTGATTGAAGAACTCACTTCTGGGGAGGGTCTTGCGCTGGTTTACCATCTGGATGATCGTTTCATTCCCGAAATGGAGCAGGCTTGTGTGGATTTGGGTTACAACCCCAAACGCACTCAAA
>JBNKOV010000058.1:0-13835 GCA_050294955.1 Holophagae bacterium | reverse complement strand
CCAAGTTACGCCAATAAAGTGTGTTTTTGATATTATCTAAAAATTATTTCACATAGTGTGACTGGATTTTCTGCTGCCCAGATAATACCAAGGCTTCTTCATAAAAAGTCTTGAAGCGCTTGGGGGTCGTTTATCCATAAGTGATTTAGAATAATTTGAAAAATAGGACCATTTTTTTACCGAATGACGTGAATATTGGCTATATTAACAGGGTTGGTGTGGACATGGCGATCCATCCATTTTCGCACCACGTATGATCCTGAGACTCAGGATTCAGTTATTTTGGAGGCCCTGGTGATCAATCTTCTCACGCTTCTAATGGTCTTTTCTGGGACCGATGCTTATTACAACCAGATGGTTACAATCAGAAGACATTTACATGAAAACCCTGAATTGAGCAATCGCGAATTCCAGACACAAGCCTTCTTGCGTAGCAAACTCCATGAGGCAGGGTTCCAGCAAGTGGAAATTATGGCGAAAACTGGCTTGCGAGTGGTCTACGATACGGGTAAGCCAGGACGGGTAATTGCATTTCGGGCTGATATCGACGCTTTGCCAGTGACCGAAAACACCGGGCTGCCCTTTTCCTCCAAAAACAAAGGCGTCATGCACGCATGTGGTCACGACATTCATACCGCAATCCTTTTCGGCGCAGCCCTTGCCATCAAAGACGATCCCAATTTAACTGGAAAATTTGTGTTTTTATTTCAGCCTGCCGAAGAAGGACCACCGCCAGGTGAAGAGGGCGGAGCGCCAGCAATGATAGCCGACGGAGCCTTGGAGAACCCAAAGCCTGACGTAATATTTGGACTCCACGGCATGGGATTTCTAGAATTAGGGACCATTGGCTACAAGGAAGGCGGGATTATGGCGAGAGCGGATCGTTTCTTTCTCACCATAAACGGCAAGCAGACTCATGGATCAACGCCCAATCTGGGTATTGATCCCATTTACATTGGCTCTGAAATCGTGACAGCAGCCCAATCAATTGTCAGTCGTAGAACAGACTCTCGCGATCCTGTTGTATTGTCTTTTGGCGAGTTCAATTCGGGACAACGATTTAATATCATCCCCCAAACTGCCAAAATGAGCGGGACAATCAGAACGCTTAAGGTGGAGACGGGCGACCTTATTCCCCAACTGCTGGATCAGGTGATATCCGGCATTACTGCGGCTCACGGGGCAACCTACGCATTTGAAAATGAAACCATGTGCCCCTCGACCCAAAACGACCCAAGCTGGACCCAAAAATCAGTTAAAGCTCTTGAGGACGGTGGTTTTACAGTCACTGGCGTAGCGCCAGTCCTGGCCGCTGAAGACTTTGCGTACTATGCTGAAAAAATTCCCGGAGTTTACCTCTTCCTGGGTGTATGTGAGACCGGGGATTGCGCCAACATTCACTCGCCTGAATACAATCCATCGGAGAACGCCATGAAAGTGGGCTCGGCCTACTTCCTCCACATGGCTCGCACCTTCTCAGGGGACGCCGCTGCTTTATGAGTTTTTCAGCCCCCGCCCGAATCGACCTGACCGGCGGAACACTGGACATACCACCTCTTTGCTTCATCATTGAGGACAGCCTCACCCTCAATCTGGCCATAAATCTGAGGTCTAAGGTTCATATCGTCAGAGAGGGAAGTGGGCTACTGCTCTCAAATCCCACACAAAAACTAAGTGATATGCCGCTCTTTTCCAAAACATTAGAGCGCTATGGACAGACCGACAGACTGGACATAAGGGTTGAAAGCGATATTCCAAAAGCTTCGGGACTAGGGGGTAGTTCAAGCCTGCTTGTAGCCCTAACGTGCGCTATGAACCCGTCATTTGCCCGTCTTGAAAGTTTAAAAGACGAACTGCTAGGAGAGGTGACCGTGCTCGAACATCGCCTTCTGGGCAAACCTGCGGGCACCCAAGACGCCATTGCAGCCATATATGGGGGGCTGAGTCAGATTTCTTTCGAGAAAGCCACTCCCCATAGACGGCCAATGCGCATCCCGAAATTCCTCGACGGCGCCTTGTACCTGGCTTACTCCAGTGTTCAACATCATTCGGGGATCAACAATTGGGGCATCATACGCGACGCCTGTGAAGGGGATCGGAAGACAACTGAGATCCTCAAAAACCTGAACAGGACAAGCCACCGCATGAAAACGGCCTTGGAAAATGAAGACAGGAGTCTTTTTCTAGAGTGCCTGCAAAGAGAATCCTCCTTGCGGTCTCAGCTTTGTGACACCGTAACCACTGAAGACATGAATCAGTTTTTAAAGGAATTCAACAGTAAAATCACCGGTAAGGTGTGTGGTGCTGGCGGAGGCGGCTGCATGTTTTTATTTGGTGAAAGTATGGATGAGGAGGAACTTCGCCACGGAGCGGCGAAGGTGGGCATGACTATTTTAGAAGTCGTTGCGGATCGTGAGGGTTGTTTGGAGGTAGAAGCATGAGCCTTTTTGAAGATACGCCGCCCCCCAAACCACTGGCCGAAAGAATGCGGCCGCGCTCCATGGGCGACATTTTGGGTCAAAAAGAAGCGCTAAAAATGCTTAACGCATTGATTGACCAAGGTGATATGCCAAGTCTTGTTTTTTCTGGACCACCGGGATCAGGCAAAACGACGATGAATCGGCTCATGGCCTCATTGCTGGGGTGGGAGGGTCGCTCCTTAAACGCCACCTCGGCCTCTGTTAAAGATATTCGCGAAATGGCAAAAGAAGCCCGAGAATTATGGAAACAGTTAGAGCGCCGAACACTCCTTTTTATAGACGAAATTCATCGATTAAACAAAGCTCAGCAAGATGTGCTTCTGCCTTTTCTTGAAGCTGGAACCATTACCCTCGCCGGATCGACAACAGAAAACCCCTTTTTCGCCTTGAATCAGGCCCTGCGTTCCCGAGTACAGTTAGTTCGTTTGGAGCCCCTGTCACCCCTTGATATTCAAACTGGCCTGAAGAATGCGGCCGCTTTGGAAGAGATCGCCCTTGAAGATGACGCCGCAGAGTGGATTGCCGATAGAGTGGCGGGTGATCTTCGCCTTGCATATACGGTTTTGGAAAGCGCGTCTCTGCTTGCTCGCTCTCAGAAAAAGCCTGTATCCGTTGAAGAAACGTCGCTTTGTCTTACCCAAACCCAATTGTCGGGAGATCGGAAAGGAGACAACCACTACGATCTCGCCAGCGCTTTTCAGAAATCGTTGAGGGGCTCGGATCCCAATGCATCACTCTATTACCTGGCCAGATTTTTGGAAACAGGGGAGGACCCTCGTTTTATAGCACGTCGTCTCCTCGTTGTAGCCAGTGAAGATGTTGGAAATGCTGATCCAAACGCCCTAAACGTTGCCAGCAATGCATTTAGAGCGGTTGAAGTAATGGGCATGCCGGAGTGTAGAATCCCATTATCCCAGGCAACCCTGTATCTGGCCAGAGCCAAGAAGTCCAACGAAGCGATTAAAGCCCTGGATGCCTTTTCAGACCTGATTCGCTCTAGACCGTTGGATCCAATACCACTTCACCTTCGCGACGCTCATTACAAAGGCGCTGCAAAGCTAGGCCATGGCAAAGGGTACATTTACACCCATGACAACCCTGATCAGGCCCAGACATTTCTTCCAGAACCGCTTCTTAATCAGGCATTTGTGGCCTCAAAATCTTCTCCTAGAAAAGAACCTGTAGATTCGGCTTCAATGGAGCAGTTGATTCAATTTCTGATGAATGAATATAAGGACCAGGAATGGTTTGAGTTGAATGCTGAAACCATAGCTGAAAAGATTCAATGGCCGGCGGCCAAAGTTCGGGCCGCAATAAACGCTCTAGTGCAAGGGCATAGTTTAACTTTTAAGAGAATGTTTCGCCTGCCAGAATCAACCGGATAGCCCAACATATCAGGCTTTGCTTATCAGGTCGCCTTTCCAACAATGACTGAGCCACCTTGAAAAGGTCTCCATATCAACAACATAGGCATTATTTTTGGGATGTCTGGAAATGCCAAATTCCTGCAAGCTGTCCTTGCTCTTCCGTACCTTATACCGGATCTGCTCTGTAGTGATGGGGAGCTTTTTGCAAACATCGATGAGGTAGAACTGCCCTTTCTTGGAAAGCATCTCGTTTGCGTCCCATCCATCTTCAACAGATCTGAGTTGGACAATCTTTTTCTTTTTGATGTAGGATTTGAATTTCTGCATTTTGACAATCCAATCAGTCCAGGTCCTGCGGATTCCCATAATTTTCCAAGTCGATTTGCCTTCCTCTTCAAGTTCATGAACCAACTGTTTTAATTCTGGCGATGATAATGGCAGCTTTGAAGCCACATCTTTCAAATAGAAAACACCTTTCTTGTCCAGAAGCTCTTCGCTGCTCCAGATAGGGTCAGCTACTTGTAAATCCTTTGGTTTACGTTCTTTGCCACTATTCATTCCGTCTCGCTTTTGGTTATTGCTTTCCACTTGCCAGCAACCTCCACCTGTTATCTAAAAAAGAATTATACATAAAACGAGGCAATCGGTGATAATGTATACTGGGTTTATTGTAGGTCCGATTGGACCTGAGCCCCAAATGTCCAATTAAATTTTGTTTTTTGGACTATTTTTTTTCTGAGTTTCGGAGGCATTCATTGACTAAAAGGTGTGGCTTCATCGCCCTAGCTGGGCGGCCCAATGCCGGAAAATCCACTTTTCTCAATCATGTTCTCGGTGAAAAGGTGAGCATCGTTTCTGACAAGCCACAAACCACCCGGAATCGCATACTGGGAGTTTATCATGGAGAAGATCTTCAAATAGGGTTTTTAGACCTTCCCGGCATCCACAAACCCAAATACAAGATGAACCGAATGATGATGCGCTCCGTCAGCCAGGGTCTGGCCGACGCCGATCTGTTTTTTCATTTCATCGATTTCAGCATCCCATCTGGAGCTGGCGACCGCTATGTTCATCAATTCCTGGCTGACCGTAAAACCCCTGTCATCTTGGTTCTAAACAAGGTCGATTTGGTAAACCGAAATAAAGCAATCCCGAAAATGGAGAAACTCTATGAGGAGTTTTCCCCTCTGGAAATGGTTCCCATATCGGCCTTGAATGGCGACAATATAAAAAAACTCCTGGAAATAGGCGCAAAATATCTGCCAGAGGCCGATGCCCTTTTTCCCGACGATGAGTTAACAGACCAACCTCTCCGGTTCATGGTTCAGGAGTTTATACGCGAAAAACTGCTTCACTTTACTAGAGACGAAATCCCCCATGCGATTGCTGTTACAGTTGAGCACTGGGAAGAAAGGGAAGACGGCTACGGAATAGGCGCTGTAATTTACGTGGAAAAAGACACCCAACGAAGAATCGTCCTCGGCTCAGGTGGGCAGATGATCCGAAAAATAACTCAAGGCTCACGACGCTCCCTTAAGAAATTGCTGGAGAAGCCCGTCGAACTGGAACTCTATGTGAAGGTTCGTCAGAAATGGCGAGACACAGACGCCCTATTTCAAGAACTACGGCTAACTGGCGAGTAGGCAAAATAGTAACCCTAAAACCGAAATTTAAAGACCGCTAGATAAAACCAGAGTCAGTACTATATAGATAGGAGCAAGCCATTCATACGAGATCGAGCCAGAAGTCTTGCTCCATCTCTTCAATCCAAGCCTTTTTCAGTAATAAGATGCCTGAGAGATTGGCTTGAATTCACAACTTTATCTTGAGTACTTTGGTGCATAAGTCTTGATGAGTGTTGTCTTGAATAGGCGGTATTTTTTTGCTATTTGCACTATCCCACGCATTATTTGCCTGCTAATATTGAATAAAATTGTGTCGAGGTTAGTATGCGACCTTTCGTTCATCTTCATGTCCATTCAGAATATTCTCTACTCGATAGCACAGCTCGGATAAAAAAGCTTGTCGAAAAAGCCGTTGAGTACAAAATGCCGGCCCTGGCCATAACCGACCACGGGAACATGTTTGCCGCCATCATGCAATATAATGCCTGTCGCGCTGCTGGGATCAAGCCAATCCTGGGCTGCACCCTTTATGTTGCCAAGGGTAAGCGATCAGAAAAAAACCTGGAATATCATGGCCAGAAGATGCTCAAAAAAGAAGACTACCATCTAGTAGTTCTGGCCAAAAATCAGCAGGGCTATCAAAATTTGTGCAAGTTGGTTTCCCGAGCAAATGTGGAAGGTTTTCACGTCCATCCCAGAGTAGATCGGGAGTTATTAGCCCAATACAGCGACGGTCTGATATGCTTAACGGCATCCATTGGCGGGGAAATTCAGCAACATCTAATTGCCGGTCATGCAGATCGCGCTTTAGAATCAGCGAGATGGCTCCGTGATAATTTTGGCAAAGAAAACTTTTTCATCGAAATACAAAACCACAATCAGCCTCTTGAGGCGGATTTGCTTCCTCAGCAGGTAGCCATTGCAAAGGAATTGGGAGTAGAGTTGGTCGCCACGAATGACGTCCATTACCTGGCCCGTTCAGACGCCGATTCTCATGATATGCTTCTTTGCATTCAAACCAACAGCAAGGTGAATGACGATAAACGTTGGCGCTTTCCCCCAGGAGGACATCACTATTTCAAGAGTGGGGATGAGATGTTTGAAGCCTTCAAGGATTACCCAGAGGCCATTTCAAACACGCTGAAAATTGCAGATATGGTAGACCTCACCCTCAAGGAAGATTATCAACTGCCAATTTTCGATATTCCGGAAGGCTTCAGCCTTGAGACATATTTTGCCCATGTGGTGCGGGAAGGGTTTGAAGATCGAAAACGCGACGTACTGCTGCCCATGAAAGAAAAGGGTATTTTACGCAAGGAATGGTCTGATTACGAAGCTAGAATGGAATCCGAAATCAAGGTTATCAATGATATGGGTTTTCCAGGATACTTCTTGATCACCTGGGATTTCATCAAAAAAGCAAAAGAAATGGGCGTTCCAGTTGGTCCAGGCCGGGGCTCTGCAGCAGGATCTCTCGTGGCTTATTCTCTCCTAATCACAGACCTGGATCCCTTACAGTACGACCTCCTGTTTGAACGTTTTCTAAACCAAGAACGGGTCACCATGCCTGACGTGGACATCGATTTTTGTCAGGATAGAAGGGGAGAGGTGATAGATTATGTGACCGAAAAGTATGGCAGAGCCAATGTCTGTCAGATCGTCACCTATGGCGCCATGAAAGCTCGCCTGGTCCTTAAGGACGTAGGTCGCGCAATGAACTTCCTTCCTGCAGAAACCAACCGAATTGCCAAACTCATACCAGACGATTTGGGGATCACGATCCCCAAATCACTGGAGCAAGCTCCGGAGTTTCGCGAAGTATACGACACGGATCCAAGAATAAAATCTCTAATAGACATCTCCATGAAGCTCGAGGGCATTAGCCGCAATACGGGCGTGCATGCTGCAGGGGTTATTATTGCCCCAGGTGACGTAACAGACTGGGGTCCAATTCATGTAGATCAAAAAAAAGGGACGATCAGCCTCCAATATGCGAAGGATGAAGCCGAACAAATCGGGCTTCTCAAAATGGATTTCCTCGGCCTTAAAACCCTCACCGTGATATCAAAAACCCTGGAAATCATTAAGGAAACGACGGGGATTGATGTTGATCTGAACGAGATTAACGATTTCAATGACAAGAAGACCTATGAACTTTTTTGCAAGGGCGAGACCGACGGTGTATTCCAGTTTGAATCGGATGGTATGAAAAATATCCTCATTCGCTTGCAGCCTAAACGCTTTGAGGATTTCATCGCATTGAACGCCCTCTATCGCCCAGGTCCTTTGGGATCGGGCATGGTGGATGTGTTTATTGACGGAGCCCACGGCGCCAAAGTGGAGTATGAGCTGGAATGTCTGGAGGATATTTTATCTGAAACCTACGGCGTTATTCTGTACCAGGAGCAGGTGATGAAAGTAGCCCAGGAAGTGGGTGGCTTCTCACTTGCTGCTGCGGACCTTTTACGACGGGCCATGGGGAAAAAGAAAGAATCAATCATGGTTCAAAAGAAGCTGGAGTTCTTGGAAGGAGCGCGCGCTAAAGGGTTTCCTGAGGATGTTTGTGGAGCCCTGTTCGACAAAATGGCCGAATTCGCCAAGTACGGTTTTAACAAATCTCACTCGGCCGCCTATTCGCTGGTTGCCTATCAAACGGCTTATTTAAAGGCAAATTATCCCGTTCAATTCATGGCAGCGTTGTTAACACTTGATAAGGACAATACCGACAAAGTAGTAAATTACGTGGACAAATGTCGCCAAAAAGGCATCAGGACCTTAATGCCAGACCTGCGACTTTCCAAAGCGAATTTCTCGGTGGATAACGGGCATATCAGATTTGCACTTGCCGGTATTAAAGGTGTGGGAGGCGCTGCAATTGCCTCAATCATGAACAACGAAGAGCGGACTTCGCTCAAGACGTTTGGCGATTTTTTCGAGAAAATGGACCTAAAAAAAATCAATAAAAAAGTAGTAGAGCAATTAGTAAAAGCTGGCGCCTTTGATTTCACCGGAAACCCCAGGAAGGGCATGTTCGAAGCAATTGAAAAACTACTCGCCTGGGGTCAAAAACACCAGAAAGAAGCAGCAGGCGGCCAGGAAAACCTATTTGGAGATGATCCCACACAAAAGTGCCCGGTCAAAATTGGAGAGGATGAGTGGGAAACCAAGGAGAAATTGGATTTTGAAAAAGAAGCCCTGGGTCTCTATCTAAGCGGGCACCCTCTCGGCGAATATCGGGGTCTTCTGCGCAAACATGCCTCTTGCCATACTGGAGACCTAGAAAAGATGGCGGACGGTTCTGAAGCCATTTTAGGAGGAATGGTGCTTTCTGTCCGCAAGATTACGACAGCCAAAGGCGACATCATGGCCTTTATGAACCTTGAAGACTTCAAAGGCATTGTCGATGTGACCATCTTCCCTAGAACCTACGAAAAATCTAGGGAAATGTTGGAAGTCGGAAAGATGCTGGTGATCAAGGGAAAGGTCCAGTACAGAAATGAAAAAGTGAATTTACTGGTCCAGGAAATGTGGGATCTCTCAGAGTGGGAATCTCAGAAAGTGCGTTCATGTGTTGTCCAATTCAATACGGATACGGTGACACAAAAAGACCTGAAAATGTTGACGGAACATCTCAAGGTAAACCGTGGCGAATGCCAACTATATTTTGAAATAATTGTAGACGGCGCCTATCGCACCGTTGTTAAGCCGTCAAATCTCTCCGTAGATCCTGGGCGTCCACTGACAACTTTTGTAAAAGAGCATCCAGCCTTCACGACGCTTCTCAGATATTGACGTCAAAGTCCTCGATTGAAGCAGACCGGCAACCTATTTCTCTCCTTGAAATCGTACTTTTTAGAGTAAATACTCCAGGCTGTCCAAAGAAACAAAAGTCACTGCCCCAAAAAACAGTGACGAGTCGCGCTTGGGGAAGAGTGCTTCCCCAAGTGCGTTCTTCTATTTAAGCGGAAAAAATGCTATAAATAGAGTCCTTGTGCCGATTGACGGCAACTTTTCTACTTTGCGGGGAACTAATGGATAAGCACTACTACATCGAAACCTGGGGCTGCCAGATGAATGAACACGACACGGAAAAAATGGCAGGCCTTTTGGAAGGGATGGGCTACGCCCCCACACAGGACGTGGCGTCGGCGGACTTCTACCTGCTCAATACTTGCACAATCAGAGAGAAGGCTGAGGAGAAAGTGTTTTCACGTTTGGGCGTCTTAAAAAAAGTAAAAAAAGATCGCCAGGGAGATATGATCATTGGTGTGGCGGGTTGTGTCGCTCAGCAAAACGGCAAAGATATCTTTAAACGTGCGCCATATGTAGACCTGGTCATGGGCACTCAGGCCTTGAAGAATCTTCCATCCATGATACAGAACATCAAGGATGCAAATGGTCGCCAATGCGATATAGAAAAAGACCCGGACAACCACCTTTTTCCGGTACAGACCCCTGTGAGAAACAGTACGCTGAGGGGCAGGATCACCATCATGGAAGGGTGTAATAATTTCTGCACTTATTGCATTGTCCCATTTACCAGAGGCAAAGAACGAAGTCGACCATGGGAAGGAATCGTTGAGGAAGCCCGTATGTTAGCAGAAAAGGGGTTTACTGAAATTGAATTGCTTGGACAGAACGTTAACTCCTACTACAGCACCGTTAACTTTGCCACTCTGCTACAACGTCTGAATGAGATAGATGGCCTGCAAGTTATCCGTTTTGTCTCGCCACATCCAAAAGATTTCGACCAAGATGTTATTGACACATTGAGAGATTGCCCAAAAGTAGCCACCAATATTCACTTGCCAGCTCAAGCGGGCAATAGCCGTGTATTGAAGAGAATGGGAAGAGAGTACACCCGAGAACTGTATATGGACAAGGTCGCCATGATCAAGGAAACACTCAAAGATATCCAATATAGCTTGACCTCAGATTTCATTGTGGGTTTTCCTGGGGAAAAGGAACCTGAATTTGAAGAGACCCTGACATTGCTTGAAGAAGTCCGTTATGATCGAATTTTCTCCTTCGCGTATTCTCCGCGACCAGGAACAGGCGCCTTAAAACACGGAGACCCAGTGCCAGAATCAGAAAAGATGAGACGCTTGCAGATACTGCAAAAGCGTCAGGCCGAAATTCAGCAGGATTTGATGAACGAAAGGGTGGGGAAGCGGTTCAATATCTTAGTAGATACCATAAAGCCAGGAGACAGATATCCCATTGCTGGGCGTACCCGAGATAACATTCTTGTCCATGTAGACTCTGAATTGGCTTCGCCAGAAAAGTATTATGGAAAGGTTTTGGGCATTGAAGTTTTCCAGACAGGGCTGCACACGTTGCGAGGAAAAATTGTAGAGGCAAACGTCGCAAACCTGGCTGAAGCGAATCCACCCATTTCAGTAATATAAGTCAAAAACCCTTGTGTCCCAATGAAAGAGGGGCAATGTCGGCATGCCGACATTGCCCCTCTTTTTTATTAATTCATGAAGCTCGAACAATAGAACATGTTTGTATGCTCTTTATGCGACATATGAAGCCGCCATATTTCTTCAATTTTTACATCCATGGTCATGCGTTGTCCTGCATCACCTCGCAAAGCTTTTTTTGATGATAATATTTTTTTCTAGGTTTGGATTGGCAATATCTCCTTGAAAAAAAAGATGGCCTTGGGTAAGATCGGTGTTGGGCTGGTTCATTCCACGAGCATGCAACACGTTGCCGGATCAAGTAGAACTTTTGATGAATTTCCACGTATTTTTGCAACCTCAATCCCGTGAAATGGGTGCTTTTAATGTGGCCCGGAAGGAAGGATTATGATTATTACCATTGCCAATCAGAAGGGTGGGGTAGGGAAGACCACTACAGCCATCAACCTGGCCTCCGCGCTGAGTATCGCGCGAAAAAATGTCCTGCTGGTGGACCTGGATCCTCAAGCAAACTCCACCATGTCTTTTCTTGATGATGAAAACATGACGGAATATTCGACCTATGATTGGTTGCTGGGCACTGTGACAAACGGTGACCAGGTCATCCATGAAACTGCCTATCCAAAATTGAAGATTGCGCCGGCTGGTATCGGGCTTTCACGCGTTGAAGCCCAGTTACAGGGAGAATTAGAGGCTCCATATCGGCTTAAAGATATTCTTGACAAGCTGGTTGACCAATTTGATATCGTGATAATCGATACGCCGCCGACTCTAGGCCTTTTAACGGTAAACGCTCTGGTTGCCAGTAAATACATCATCATTCCCATTCAATCTTCATATTTTGCAATGGAAGGCACAGACGACCTATTGGACACCATTGAGAAGATAAAGCGTCGGACCAATCCAAATCTTGAGATTCTGGGTGTACTTGTTACCATGTATGACAAACGTACAGTATTAGCTCGTGATATTCACTCTCAAATACGAGATGTGTTTGGGGAGAAGGTGTTTAAAACGCACATCACCCGTAATGTCAGGCTTGAGGAATCGCCTGCTTACAAAGAATCCATTTTTTCCTTTGCCCCAAAGAGTACGGGAGCGTTACAATATCGAAAATTAGGAAAGGAGGTGGTGAAGCGTGGCTGTTAGAAGGGGATTGCCTACTACAAAAAAGATGCGACATGATCACCATTATGTGGACAGCTTGGTTGTTCGGGAAGGGGAAGTCGTGGGGCGAATGGTTGCTCTCGATCAGATCATGCCAAACCCAGACCAACCTAGAAAAGATATGGGGGATTTAACGTCTCTCTCCGCCTCCATTCGAGAGCAGGGGATTATTGAGCCCCTTATCGTTAATAAAATGGGGCAGAACTACCTCATTGTTTCAGGCGAACGTCGTTTCCATGCCTCAATGATGGCAGGCCTTGAAAAAGCGCCTTGCATTGTGAAGAACCTTGATAAAAATCAGATCATGGAAATTGCGTTGGTTGAAAACCTTCAACGCAAAGATCTACATCCTTTCGAAGAGGCCGATGGGTTCCGTGCGCTTTTCAAGAATTTTAACTATACACATGATCATATTGCCAAGAAGATAGGGAAGAGTCGTTCTTCTGTAACAGAGACCCTCACGCTTGCAAGCCTAACATCGGATGTTAGGGAGGCTGCTTTAGATGCCAATATCACGGCAAAAACAATGCTCTTGAGTGTTGCTCGGTTAGATAGCGTGGAAGAGCAAATGGCGCTTATCGAACAGATCGCTAAAGGCGCTCGGCGAGATGAAGTTCGCCGGAGAAGTAAAAAGCAAGATAGAGCCAAACCTTTTGTTTTCAAGTACAACGATCCAAAGAAAACCTTTTCATTCAACTTGCGTTTCAAAAAGAGTGAGGTTGAAAAAGATGAGCTGATCGGTGTATTAGAAACCATCTTATCTGATTTGAGACGGGGGAGTGCCGAATAAGATTTCTCTGCTGACATCGTAATACTCTTTCCTGTAGGGGCGCCATTCGCGCCCCTTTTCTATATCCGATGATACTTTTTCAGTGATTCTAAAAACTCCAAATAAGTCCTCTTGATTTTTTCCAGATTAAATACTGTTGGGGAATGAACTGGTTCTCATCTAGGACAGCGCCAAAGTTAGCCAGTGAAGTGATGCTTGTCGGATTTTTTATGAAGCCTGGCTTTTCTAGCATTGGGTATTTGGCTTGCAGTTTTTGCATGACAATATAACCGAGAAAACAAGGCTCTTGAGTATTGGCCAGTTAGATAACCTTGAAAAAGCAAATAAGTTCTATCGAGCAGATTCCCACAGGCTCGTGGTTTTGTAGCTCGCTTGAGAAGTAAAGAGGCAAGATAAACCTAGGCCTGTTGCTTTTTAGGTACAACAAAAAGGCCTTTCACCAGGCTTTCTTGATTTTCCTTGCCGCAAACAGTACTTGAGTTGTACTCACAGGGTACCTGAATCTTACCACACATGTAGATATGCGATTTTACTACGCTTAATGTTCTTTTATGGGCTTATTTTTTCTGGAGAAAAGGGGGCAACAACAAAATAACCCATATTAACATAATACCGGTTATCATGACACACTAATAAAATGAAACATCCTAAAACCCTAAGGTATTTTAGGGCAATTTTGAGGTCCCACCTACATCAAAAGCAAGTAGAGTCGAATTCTATGAACCACTCTAAGCAATTTCACTTAAAAACGCGCTCTAAGGAACTCTAATGGATAGGTACATTAAATCTAGACGTTAAGACAAACTTCATACTGAAAGATAATGAATTGAGCAACCAATGCAGGCCCGATCGCGGACATCTCCGCCTATATGGCTTATACCTCGCGCGGTAACGTCTTCGATATCAAGATCCCGGACGATCCGCGTGCGCTTGCGGCCTACGAGCGCGGTAAAAAGCACTTCTACCAGAAGCGCGGTCAG
>JBNKOV010000057.1:0-13919 GCA_050294955.1 Holophagae bacterium | reverse complement strand
GTGGCCCGACACCGGTCGCCAGTTTATACCTGATTTTGAAGATTATGAGAAAGTACACCCTCATTACGAGAAACGAAAAGTGCCCAATGAAGTGAACGGCAAGTTGCGGTTCACAGAACATGCCCGGCCATTGAAGGCCATCTACATCTTGGAGCGGGTCTTGGAAGACTGCCCTGTTTCAGCCGAGTTGCTTCCGCCGGCCACCGCCTTGATGGAGCTGGTTCGAATGAGTTATCATCCCGATATCATTCGGCCTTTGGGGTTGCAAGGTCAAAGGATGAAGGGGTTTTCTTCTCTGTTGGGGACCGTGCCTGTAAAAAAGCTCACCTACACTTCCGGCTATGAGCGACTCAACGAGGTCTACGACTTTCTTCATCGGGAGATGCTCGCGCCCACGGCCTGATCTGGGTTTCAGCTTTCATGCATTTCCTTCAATGCTCTGACCGGGTCGATCTGGCATGGATTGGGACTGTTTCATGGCTCCAGCCTGGGGCGCAGTCGAGCGGCTGATCGCCCTCAAAATTCAAGCCATTGATGGAGCCTGCTTCCACGGTTTCTAATCTGTTCTATTGCAGGGTATTGTCGCGCGCGGGCTGATTTCGGCCCTTCAGTTGAGGTAAAAGACCAAACGCAATTCCCAGGCAGGGACCCATGTTGGCTTGAGGCTTGTAAAAAACCGGGCTAGCATCCACGCTAAAGTTGCTGTAAGATGGCCTTGGGGTTATCTGCTCCGATCGGTAGTTTTCCGGCTAACAGGAAAGTTGGAAAACAGGAGATGGACCTGCCGACCATATGTCTCCACCTTGCATGCCGTTCGTTATGAAGCAAGAGACGCCCTTTTGATTTTAGGAATTACAAAACTAACAGGAGATGAGAATATGTCCGATGCCATTTTCAGAGTGCCCCCCCCGGAGAACGAACCCATTTTGAGTTATGCCCCAGGCTCCCCGGAGAAAGCCAGCATCAAGTCACAGATAGAAAAAATGGCTGGTGAAACCATTGACATTCCTCTCATTATCGGCGGTAAAGAAGTTCGTACAGGTAATCTGGAGAAATGTGTCATGCCTCATGATCACAACCATGTGTTGGGTCATTACCATCAGGCTGACGCCAGTCATGTAGAAGCTGCTGCGGACGCTGCGGCAAAGGCGCGTGTTGAGTGGTCTGAGTATCCCTGGCAGGAAAGAGCTGCGGTTTTTCTGAAAGCTGCTGAGCTTCTGGCGGGGCCGTACCGGGATATCATTAACGGCGCGACCATGCTGGGACAGAGTAAGACGGTTTTTCAGGCGGAAATTGATTCTGCCTGCGAGTTGATCGATTTCTTTAAGTTCAACGCCCATTTTCTGAACCAGATCATTGGCGAGCAACCCATGTATTCTCCCTCGCCCACTTGGAACCGTTGCGAGTATCGCGGCTTGGAAGGGTTTATCTTCGCTATTACGCCCTTCAACTTTACGTCTATTGCTGGCAACCTGCCGTCTGCCCCGGCCCTGATGGGCAACACCGCCTTGTGGAAGCCCAGCCATTCCGCTGTTTACTCTGGCTACTACCTCATGAAATTATTCGAAGAAGCGGGGCTTCCCGCCGGCGTCATCAACTTCATTCCAGGGCCTTCTCAAGAAGTAGGGCCAACTGCCATGAACCGCGCAGATCTGGCGGGCATCCATTTCACCGGCAGCACCGGCGTCTTCCAGCATCTCTGGAAGTCTGTGGGCGACAACATCCACAAATACAACGCCTATCCTCGAATCGTTGGCGAAACTGGCGGCAAAGATTTTGTGTTTGCTCACGAAAGCGCAGACGTGGACGCGCTCAAGATCGCTCTGGTAAGAGGCGCCTTCGAGTTTCAGGGACAGAAATGTTCCGCTGCTTCTCGGGCCTACATCCCCAAAGACATGTGGGAAAAGCTCAAGCCAGCTCTGCTTGAAGAGATCGCCACCATTAAAATGGGCGATGTCCGTGATTTCACCAACTTCATGGGCGCGGTTATTGACCGTAGAGCCTATGACAAGCACAAGTCCTATATCGATCACGCCAATGAAAGCAACGAAGCCCAGGTTATCGCCGGCGGCGACTATGATGATTCCAAGGGATTCTTCATTCCGCCCACGGTTATTGAAACCACCAACCCCGAGTACAAGAGCATGCGTGAGGAGATCTTCGGTCCCATTCTCACCGTGTACCCCTACGATCCCGCGAAATTGGACGAGACTCTGGCGCTCTGCGACACCACGTCTCCCTACGCCTTGACCGGCGCCATTTTTGCCCAGGATCGCAAGGCGATTATGCATGCGTCCAATGCGCTTAAAAATGCGGCGGGCAACTTCTACATCAATGACAAGCCCACAGGCGCGGTCGTCGGTCAACAGCCGTTTGGCGGTGGTCGAGCCAGTGGCACCAACGATAAAGCGGGCAGCATGTTAAACTTGCTGCGGTGGACATCCGTACGTAGCATTAAGGAGAACTTCAGACCTCCTTATGACTACCGTTACCCGTTTATGTCCGAAGCCTAAATCAATCAAGGGAGAACTGACCGCCCAATGGGGATTTCCGGTAATATTTCGACAATGTCCCTGGCCGAAGTGTTTCAATGGCTGCACAATGGCCAGAAAACGGGCACGCTGCACATTCGCGGCAAACAGCGGATCGTGAAGGAAGTCTACTTCCAAAACGGTACGATTAATTCCGCTTCGTCCAATGACCCCGGTGAATTGATCGGTCAGTTTCTCCTCGCTTCCCATCGCATAACAGAGCAACAGCTCACCAGTGCGCTGGAGGCGCAAAACCGGGATCATGTCCTGCTGGGCAAGATCCTGGTTCAACAAAAAATTGTCAGCAGCGATGAGTTGGGCCGAATCCTGCGAAACATTTCCGAAGAAATAATTTACGACTTATTTCTCTGGAAAGAAGGCACGTTCGAATTTATGGACGATGTCTTGCCCAGGAGGGAGATTCCCTCTTTAGCCTTGGACATTACCCATCTTGTGCTGGAAGGCGCTCAAAGGGAAGATGAATGGGGCCGGATTCACGAGGTGCTTCCCGATGAGCATGTGGTGGTTCGCCCGCGGATCGAGCAAATCCTGGATCAACTTCCCCTGGACTCCGAGTCCGCCCGATTGCTGAGCATGGTCAACGGTTCCCGATCTCTATACGAGGTGCTTCGTCTGGCCAAAACCACCAAGTTCCGTCTTTTGAAATCATTGCTCATGCTCTACGAAGAAGGCCTGTTGGCGGTGGGAGACTTTAAAAATCAGATCATTCCATCTCAAGTCCAGGTTAAGAAGAACCCTGTGAAGGAGATGATTGTCAGCGTTGAAGCATTAATGCGGCGAGGCAAGCTCAGCGACGCCGAACGGGGCGTGATCAAGTTAGAGCAGATTGCCGGGAACCACCCCGACGTGAAGAAACTAAAGGAAATGATTCAGGAAAAACGCCTGGAGACCACGGCCAAGGAAATGATCAATCCCAGCGCCATTCCCGTGTTAAAAATGGACATGGGCGAATTAACCAAGATGGAAATGAGCGCAGAGGAAGGGTTTTTGGTGAGCCGGGTCAATGGGGTCTGGGATATTCAGTCCATTCTCAAAGTAGCGCCCTTTGACGAAGGCGCTTGCCTGCGTATTTTTAAGAAATTTTTGGATGACGGAGTTGTGGCGTTTAAATGAATGAAAATGAGCCCAAAGAACCCATTGCATTTGATGAGATTGTATTAAAGTCAGACGCGCCCATTCAACGGGAAGAGAAGCCGCCTGTTAAAAGGGGTCAACCCAAGCCCCGGCGTTCTGGTTTAGCTGTGTTGTTTTTCATTCTTTTTCTCGGCGCAGGCGCTGGCGCATGGTATTTCTACGATCAACATCGACAACTTGAGGTTGCTTTTAACAACTTGCTCCAAGAGCAGGACAGCACCCGGCTCAATTTAAATGAAACGGCGGGAACCCTGGAAGAGGCCCATGCTTCCATCACCCTTTTGAACAAGGACCTTGCGTCCGCCAAAAAAGAGAACGAAACTCTGGCCTCCAAAAACAAGAACCTGGACAATACGGTCGCCAAAAACAACAAAGAGATTAAGGCGCTTCGCACTGAGATTGATAAACGGAAAGCCGAGCAGAGCAAAACCAATGAGAAGCTAAAGGATCTAGAAAACAGCAAAGCGGCCCTTCAAAAATCCTTCACCCAGCTTGAGCAGCGTTCTTCCAGCGAGATTAAAAGCCTTGAAACCAGGCTTCAGGAGAAGGAAAGCCAGTATCAGGCCGACGCGGATGCTTGGAATAAAAGCCGCAACACCCTGCAACAGAACCTTCAAAAAGCGAACGAGGAAAAAGAACGCATTCAGCGGCAGTTTGATGACGAATCAAAGGCCAGTCTCAAAATTATTCAAGAGCAGGCCAGCCTCAAAGAAAATGGGGCCCGGTTGGAGTCAGAGGTTCGCAAGCTCAAAGCAGAGCTTAAGGCCGCCCAAACCAAGGTCAACGCCCTTGAGAATGTTCAGCCAGGAGACCTGGTCCCCTATTCGGAAGAGATCAAGATTGGGGATATCCGTTATAGAGAGCCGCTTGCAGAAGGGGTCAAAATCCCTAGGAAAACGGGGCAGGTTGCCATCCAGGTTCTGATTAATGAGGTGGGTTCTGTAGAGAAAGCCTTCATTATTCCGGATCAACTGCTGGAGGCGGATCTTTCTCGCGCGCTCATCCAATCCATCTACAAATGGAAATTCACCCCGCCAACCTACCGCAATATCCGGGTGAAAACCTGGCAAACTGTACTGGTTAAATCGGAATGAGTGAAATAGACGGCGTCGCATTAATAAAGGAAAATCTTTCCATAGCAACGCTGGTAGGCCGATATGTTCAGCTTAAACGCAAGGGACATCGCCTTACGGCGTGTTGTCCTTTTCATAATGAAAAGTCCCCCTCCTTCCACGTAGACGAACCAAAAGGCGTCTATCATTGTTTCGGATGCGGTCAGGGCGGAGATCTGATTAAGTTTGCCATGGAAATTGAGGGGCTCAGTTTCCCCGAGGCGCTGGAGTTTCTTGCGGATCTCGCTGGCGTCGAGTTGCCCAGACGTCGGGGAGGCGGTCCCAGTAGAGACCTGGTCGAAGGGCTGCGGCAAATCTACGCCGAAGCCGTTTCATTCTACCACGGCATGTTGCGTAAAAACTCACAGGCAAAAGAGTATCTTCTCAGCAGAGGGATTCGGGAAAGCACCATACAGCTCTTTAAATTGGGTTTTGCGCCCAATCAATGGGACGGCCTTTACCTGGCCCTGCGTGATAAGTTCGATCCGGCTCATATGGAGAAATCAGGGCTTTTCAAGTTGGGTAAAACCGGAAAGCCCTACGATATCTTTCGGGATAGGGTCATGTTCCCCATCTATGACGCCTACAATAACGTGATCGCTTTTGGCGGTCGCCTTATGGGCGGAGAGGATGGACCCAAATACATCAATTCTCCCGAGTCGCCCATCTACACCAAGGGCCGCCACCTTTACAACCTCCAGTTTGCCAAGGCGTTTCTTAAAAAGACTCAGGAAGTAGTGGTGGTGGAAGGCTATATGGACGCCATTCAGGTCTATCAGGCAGGCGTGGGCGGCGTTATCGCCAGTCTTGGAACCGCGTTTACCCCTGAACAGGGCAAGTTATTAAAACGCTATTCCACCAAGGTGCTGCTTAATTTTGACGGGGATAAAGCCGGCTTCAAGGCTGCCCGGACCAGCATCGAAACCCTGTTGAAGTTGGATATGGAAATTGGCGTGGTCAGTTTGCCCGACAACCAGGATCCGGACGATTTTATCAAGAACCAGGGCGTTGACGCCTACAAGGCTCAAATTAAGGACGCCACTGGCTTTTACGATTTTCTCCTGGAATATTTAAGCGGCGAAAGCGACCTTGCACAGGATCCAAGACAAAGAAGCCTGGTTGCCCAAGAGTTGTGTCAAACCCTTCATTGCATTACAGATCCCGTGGTTCAATCCTACTATTTAGAAAAATTGGGCGATGATCTGAGCATACCCAAACATGTATTGGAGCAGATCTTCGAACAGAAGAGCCCCGCGCCGCTACGGCAAGCCCAAGCAAATCAGCCGTCTGCGCCCCGGCAATCAGGGAGCCATTCGGGCGATTTTGAGCCTGATGATTTTGACATGGATCCGTTTTCATCCGATGACTTTTACATGGAGGAGATGTTTGACAGCGGTCCGGCCAGGCGCGAAGACACCATACCGTTTAGCAAGATCGAGCAGGAATTTCTCTATCATGTCATGCATCATCAGGACTTTGCTTCTCGGTTCAGAGCGGAGCATCGAGAACAGATCCACAATGTGCTTCATCATATTTTTCACGATCGCGCCTGGATTCTCGATTTTATCTATTACGATGATAATAGGTTGGATCTGGAGGCGCGGCTTCAAACCGTTCCCGAGTCCTACAGGCCAATTCTCAGGCATATTAACTTTGAAGACGCCTTTATGCATGACGATGATGAGCGGTTAAACATTCTATTCCCCGAACTCGTCAGGCAAATGTTGCTTAAACTGGTGGAAATAAACAAGCAGCGTCTGAGAACCCTGCCCCATCACGAGCACGAGCGCATTCGCAGTCTGCGCAAGCAAAACCATGAATGCATGAAGCAATATCACCTGCTCTATGATTAGTGATTTAAGGTAAAACCCTATTGCGATTGACGCCCTGAAAGAACGCGCCGATATTCGCGGCGGTTTCACGGATGAGCCTTGTAAGAGATTGAGCGCTTAAGCCTGCAATATGAGGCGTTAAGAAAAGGCGGTCCTGGTTTTCCAAATGCAATAGGGGATTGTCAGGCCGTGGCGGCTCCACTTCCAGTACGTCCAGCCCTGCGCCCAAAAGCAGGCCCTCGTTTAAAGCCCTAGCCAGATCGGCTTCGTTGACAATGCCGCCTCTCGCTGTATTTATTAATATGGCATTTCGGTTCATGAGCCTTAATTTGTTGTAAGACAACAGGTTCTTTGTATGGTTGTTGAGAGGCGTGTGAATGGAGACTACATGGGAGCTGGCTAAAAGATCTTCCAGAGATTGGTGCTCCCAGGGCTGTTTCAGGTTGCCCCCGCTTGGAGAGTGATAGACTACCGAACACCCCAAAGCCTCAACAGCTCGGGCAACGCCCGACCCAATGGCCCCCATGCCGATGATGCCCCAGGTTTTGCCCTCCAGTTCGCTCCAGGATTGATCCAAATGCGTGAAAACAGGGCTGTCACACCAATGGCTTGAGGCTGTGTAGCGATGGTGGTATAGATTGTGATGGGCGAGGTGAAAGTACATGGCAAGCGTGTGGCTTACCACGGATGGCGTGGAATATCCGGGCACATTTGCGACGGGAATTCCCAGTTCGGCCGCCGCTTCCAGGTCGATGTTGTTGACGCCGGTAGCGGCCACGCAAATGAGTTTGAGTTGGGGAAGCGAGGTGAGCAGGCTTCGGGAAAAGACAGCCTTATTGGTTACAGCCACATCGGCGCCTGTAAGGCGTTCCTGCATTTGGTCCTGGCGGGTGAAGGGATGCGCTTCCCAAATGTCAAAGCCCTGGTGCAAAGGGGTAAGATCTGTCTCGCCAAAGGTTTTAGCATCCAATATGACCAGTTTCATCTTACCCCTCAGATTTTACTCAGCCGGGGCTTCTACTTTAGCGGTCTTGGGGAGCATGATGGCTCGCACCTTCTGTTCTATTTCGTCCATAAGTTCAGGATGGTCACGCAGGTAGACCTTTACATTTTCTCTACCCTGACCCAACCGGTTTCCGTTGTAGGAATACCAGGCGCCGCTCTTGTCAACGATATTGTGCAACACGCCCAGATCCAACACCTCGCCAAGCCGGGATATGCCTTCGCCGAACATGATCTCGAATTCGGCCTGCTGGAAGGGAGGCGCAATTTTGTTTTTAACCACTTTAACCCGAGTTCGGTTGCCAACCACGTCATCGCCAGATTTGATGGATGCAATTTTTCGGATGTCCAGGCGAACAGATGAGTAGAATTTCAACGCGTTTCCGCCTGTGGTGGTTTCCGGGTTGCCAAACATAACCCCAATCTTCATGCGAATCTGGTTGATAAAGATAAGGCAGGTGTGGGAGCGTGACACCACCGCCGTCAGTTTTCTAAGGGCCTGAGACATAAGTCGCGCTTGCAGACCCATGTGACTGTCGCCCATCTCGCCTTCCAATTCCGCCTTGGGCACCAGCGCTGCGACAGAATCGACCACGATGACGTCCACCGCGCCGCTGCGCACCAACACCTCTGCAATCTCAAGAGACTGTTCTCCGGAGTCTGGCTGACTGATGAGCAGGTTCTCTACGTCTACGCCCAATTTTTGAGCGTATTCGGGATCCAACGCGTGCTCTGCATCGATAAATGCAGCGACGCCGCCCTTTCTCTGAGCTTGCGCTACTATATGCAGGGTTAAGGTGGTTTTACCCGACGATTCAGGTCCGTAGATTTCAACAATTCTACCGTAGGGGACGCCGCCTGCGCCCAAAGCTGCGTCCAGGGCAATGGAACCGGTTGATACAACGGGAATGCTGGTGATTTCCCGGTTGCCAAGCCTTTGAATGGCTCCCTTTCCAAATGATTTTTCGATCTGGCTAACCGCCAGCTCAATGGCTCTCTGCTTTTGGGCTACTTCTTTTTGACTCATTCAGGCATCCTTTCCGGATCCTCTGGCGGCTCCGGTGCGTAATTTCCACTCCCAGGGCGACCGAATGGCCGAAGACGAGACGCTCTCCCTGAATAGGCCCCTATTCTAGCGTAAGTTGTGTTGAAGTTGTCCGAAAAAAATGAAAAAATCGGAATTGGAGGTCCCTGGCCTGCAATAAACCCTTTCCTCGCGCCACTATCAACGAATTTACACAGACAACTAGTTCAATCTTGTGTAAATTGACTCTTGACATGAACCTGATTTTCTTCTATTCTCGCATTGGACTCGTGGTGAGTCAGTAAGTTACGCGTCATTTTATGGATTTTGGAATTATCGGCGCATTTTTCATGAAGGACACTGCGTCATCGCTTGATTTCACAGAATGTTCTCGGGCATTTTCAAGCTACGCTTCATGTATCAACGGAATCCTTCACTACCGACCACATCTTTAATCACTCAATTTCAGACTTATGGTGTGAAACCCTTTTCGGTTCGACAAACGGGAGATTGCAATGGCGATGGCGGATATCATTGGCAGAAGCGGTGTAGAATCCGCTATTTTTGGTAAACCGAATGATAGAAACGGGGATGGGTTGCGTAGATCAGAGAAGCCTTTAAAAGATCTGCCGGGTTGCTACAACCCACAGGAAAAGCATTTATTGGCGTTCCTCAAGAATGAACTGGGCGTAGAAAGTGTCAAGACGGTCAGTCATTTACAAGATTTGGGCGCAAGTTCATTTCATATTTCCCGCCTTGCTTCTCAGTTATTTGACACCTATCGCATCCACCTTTCCTTGGAGACCATCCTCAAGGCGCAAAGCGTGCATGAAATTGCAAATTTAATCGAAAGAGAGGTCGTGTTAACCATGGGCCACCTTTCAGATGCGGCCCGGTACGCTATTTGGGATCAGGCTATTCAAAGAGAACGCGTCTCTCAACCAGACTCCGGCTTTTTGGCTCGGTATCCCGATACGCCAGGCACAGTTTTGGAAACAGCGTGGCTGGTGCTCTCGGGCGCGCTTGCGGGAAAACCATCCGCCATTCCGAAGCGGCGAAATCGAGAACTCGCCCATCTTTCCCCTTCTCAGGCGCGGCTGTGGCGCAAGCATAAGCAAAGCCCAATGGAGCCCTCCCTGAATCTGGCGTTCTCCTTTGACATTAAGGGCCGCTTGGATATCGGTTGTCTGGGCGATGCGCTTCAAGAGCTTACCCAGCGGCACCATATTTTGCGAACCCTGTTTATGGAGGAGGACGGCGAACCCGTTCAAAAAGTTCAGGAAAAGGTCGCCTTTGAGATGCCGCTCATTTCTTTTGCCGATGTTCCGAATCCTATAAAAGAGGGTCGGGTCGAAGGGTGGTTGAAAAGGGAGCGGCGTCAGCCAATTACGCGTTATGCGTCTCCTCTTTTTCGAGTGCATGTGCTGCGTTTGACTCCCAGTCATCACATCCTTTCCTTTGTTGCTTCTCGACTTATTTTTGATGAATGGTCTGTGAATTTGCTCGCCTGGGAATGGAGCGTCTGCTACAACGCGCGACTGCACGGCCTGCCAAATGCCCTTCGTTCAGAGCCGGTCCAATTTTCTGACATTGCGGAATGGCAGGCGAGTAGAAAGCCCGAAAGTCGGCAGCATCCCTTTTGGGAGGAACTTTTAAAGGACGATCTGCCTGTTACCAGGCTTTCGTTGGACGGTCCCAGCCTTCGTCAGAAGCTCAGGCGGGCTGGAGTGGCCAGATTTGTGATCTCCAAGCCGCTTACGGAGCTTCTGAAGGCCATGGCGCGCCAGCAGGGCGCCACGCTTTTTCAAATCATCCTCAGCGCATTTAAAATCTGGGTTTTTAAACAAACGGGCCAAAGCGACATCCTGATTGGAGCCATCAGCGCAAACCGCAAAAAGCAGGGTTTGGAAGGCGCCATGGGGCCTTTAGCCAATCCCCTGGCCTTGAGAAGTCAAATCTCTGAGGATGCAGATTTTGAAACCACCTTGCGACAGGTTGCAAGGGTCTGTATTCACGGAGTGGAAGCTGAAGATATTCCCATGGAAAACGCGTTGGCCGCCGCCAATCTTCCGCCAGATCCCGAGCGGGTTCTGGATGTCAGGGTCATCTATCGAGATCATGAAGGATCTGGTCTGCGTCTGGAAAAGGCCGTATGCGAACCCGCCGTCATTTATCACGGCAATGCAGATTGTGATCTCCAGTTGGAGCTATTGGAGATGGAAAAGCAAATCAACGCTTCCTTCTTCTACGATAAAAACCTGTTCAATCAAGAAGCTGTGGATGTCTACGCCCGGCAGTTTCTGAACCTTACGGAACAGGCCTTGCTAAACCCAAATATTCCCATAAAGGATATCGCCTGCGCATGACAAAAGGTTTCGGGGCTGTTCTCATTCCCTAATCACCCCCATCAAAGACTAGGGGAAGAGTCCTCCTTTGCCCCATGAGCCGGATGATGCCCTGCATAGGCGACATCCGGCTCTCTTTCTTTGGGCGACAGGTGGCGCGTTAAAGGAGCTTTTGTCCCGTAATGCGTTCGTAGCATTCAAGGTAGCGCTCTGTGGTTCCTGAGACAATGTTTTGGGGAAGCTCTGGTCCGGGAGGTTCTTTATCCCAATCCAGGGTTCCGAGATAATCCCGCACAAATTGCTTGTCGTAGCTGGGAGGATTGCTTCCTACTGCGTATGAATCGCCGGGCCAGTAGCGGCTGGAGTCTGGGGTGAGCACCTCATCGCCCAAGACAATTTCACCGTTCAGAAGTCCGAACTCAAACTTGGTGTCGGCAATGATCACGCCTTTCTTCAAAGCGTGCTCGGCTGCCCGTAGGTAGATGTCGATGCTGAGATCTCTCAGTTTCCCCGCCAACTCGGCGCCAACCTGGTCCACCATGACCTCGAAAGAGATATTGATGTCGTGGCCGTCAGTGGATTTGGAGGCGGGCGTGAAAATGGGCTCCGCGATTTTTTGAGCCTGCTCCATGTTTGCCGGCAGTGAAATGCCGCAAACAGAGCCGTCTCGCTGGTATTCCTTCCAGCCGCTGCCCACCAGATAACCTCTTACCACGCATTCAACCGGAACCATTTCAAGTTTTTTGACCACCATAAAGCGCCCGTCCAACTCCTTGCGATAAGCTTGCAGAGATTGGGGCAGAGCGTCGAGGTCCATAGACACGAGGTGGTGATCGACGCCTAAATGGTCGAACCAGAATTTGGACAGTTGGGTCAGGACCCTGCCCTTGTGAGGAATCCCCGTAGGCAGGATCACGTCAAAAGCAGAAACCCGGTCTGAGGCTACAAACAGGAAATGTTCGCCCAGATCAAAAATCTCCCGAACTTTTCCGGACGCCACCTTGGGAACGCCGGCCAATTCAAGGGAAGTAATTGCACTCATGATATTGCCTCTTTTCGGCTCATGCCGAGCCGTTAATTTTTAGTGTGCGTTCGACCAAACGATCGAATTTCGCCCTCATAAATCACAGGCCAGGCATCAAAAAAAAATGGTGGCCAGTGACGGAATCGAACCGCCGACACGAGGATTTTCAGTCCTCTGCTCTACCGACTGAGCTAACTGGCCAACCTATTTTTTTCACAATCAAGTTGTGGTGTCTTCTACTTGCCTATGTGAGGCCTGCAAAGGACAGCGGGGATTATCACTCACAGCACCAACCCATGTCAATAAAAAAAAGCGATAAATTGAAATTAAAATCCAAAACGCGTCTCAGCAAACCCGCAAAAACCCCCTTTAAAAGCAGCTGCTCCATGGGCTGCTCCTTTGCCTTTTTGACTCATTTTCCGCCCTTATTCTCGAAGCGGGCGAAGGGGACGGAATTGAGCTGATGATGTGGTTCTTGGCTGTCTTTATCAGGCCGAAAGTGCTAGACTTTCCCAAAAGCAGACGGGGACGCATTTATGACAGCAGGACATGGCCATATTAAAAAAATTCTAGGACAGGCCATGGCCCATCATCAAGCTGGCAGAATACAACAGGCGGGAGCCGCCTACCGCCGGATTTTGGAAATCAACCCAAATCATCCCGACGCGCTGCACCTGCTGGGCGGAATCCTGGGACAACTTGGAAAACCAGACCATGCTGTGGCCCTCATTCAGGCGGCTGTAAAGCTGAAGCCGGAGGTTGCCCTGTTCCAAAGCAATCTTGCGATGGCTCTAACAGCCGCTGAACGGCACGAGGAGGCCTTAAACGCCGCAAGCAGGGCTATAGCCCTTGATGAAACTCTTGCGCCTGCATATAACCATAAGGGCATTGCACTGCATCATCTGGGGCGTCTAGACGAGGCGATCCAATGCTACCAGGCGGCTGTAAAAGCCCAACCCGGCTTTGCAAATGCCTTCAACAATATGGGAAACGCTCACAAGAAACTGGGGGACGTTGAACAAGCCGAGGTCTGTTATCGCAAAGCGCTCCAGCTTCAACCAGCAAGCCTTGAAGCGGCGCGGAATCTGGCGACTGTTTTCCTGTTCACCCAGAGGGCCGCTGAGGCCGAACTCATCTTGAACGGGCTTCGCAAGCAGGACGACCCCGAGATCGATAATCTTCTCGGGCAGGTGAGCCAGTTGCAAGGGAAGACCCGGGCGGCTCGCGCACACTACAGACAGGCATTGAAAAAGCGTCCGGAAAATCCACTTTGGAAATTGCGCATGAATGCGGCCTGTCCGGTGATCATTCCCGACTTAAAGTCTATTGAATCCTGGCGTTCCCAATTTTTCAAGGCTGCTCAATCCATGGAGAAAATAGATTTGGCCCGCCATGCGGAGTCCCTGGCCTCTTCCCATGGACAGCCCCCTTATCATCTGGCCTACCAGGGTGAAGACAATCTTGCCCTGAAGAAGGCATGGGCCGATTTATTTGTGAGCACGGATGATGTCTGCCTTGAGCCTGGGAAAGCAGGGCCGATCTCCATCGCCTTTCTGGTGACAACCGGCCATGAAGGCATTTTCTTGAAATGCACTGCGGGCATTCTAAACAAATGGGGCGTTAGCGGCGCGAAACTCACCATTGTCGGGCCGCCTGGATCCCTGAAAATCATTCAGTCGCACCTGGATAATCCTTCTATTGCCTATCACGCCATGTTGCCGGGTTTTAAAGCAACGGTGGACAGTATTCGCCAAAAGAGATTCCATCTCGTCTATTTTTGGGAGGTGGGGTCCGACGCACTCAATTATTTTCTGCCTTTTTTCAGGCTGGCCCCTGTTCAATGCACTTCATGGGGAACCAGCGACACCACCGGGGTTCCCTATATCGACTATTA
>JBNKOV010000056.1:0-14048 GCA_050294955.1 Holophagae bacterium | reverse complement strand
CGAATACATTCCGCCAATGTAGCCACTTCCTGGAAACCTTTTGTTTTGCTATTTTTGTAGCAACTTTCAATGCGCCAGATAGGATTCAGGTTGAAATGAATTTGGACCTGCTGAATGATTGGGGAGAGAAATCTCACGCTCCCTTCGCTATTCTCTAAAGTCCCTTTCAGGAAGGCGCATTGAACCATATCAGAATTGGTGCGTGAGCACTCGTATTCAAACAGTTTATCGATAATAACGCGTCGGTCTTGATGGGAAATTCGCCTCCTAATAAATCTCTGGATGGCCGGAAAGTAGAAATGGAAACCATCGTTCTTTTTTTCAAGGTGACGATACAAAGCCAATACTTCAAGGCTTCGATTCGCATCGGGTACTTCAAAGGCTCTTTCCATGTCGAGAGCGGAAAGAGGACGCTCCGAACAACTGATAATTTTGAGCAGTTGGCGTTCTTTTAGGGGCAGGCAGCGCCAGGTTTTGTCCAAAAAATTCTTGAAGACATCTGGTTTAAGGACCTTTTCTTCAAGAATGTAGTAGGTCATGACCTCTTCACCCCTGGTTTCATTCACTACCTCGGCCATGTTAACGTTGGTTTCTGGGGCGTCCTCGCCATACCAGATCATATTGTCCAGTTGTTTTTCATCAAGAGGCGCGGGATGGAGATAACTCCAATCAAAAGGCCATCGTTCATGGAGGGTGGTCAGGTGACCATGAGCAAACACATCCCCAGTTATAAGAAGGGTGAACGGGAAACCCCCTAGCCATGAAAACAGATTGATCAGGGTTTCCAGAGAAGCCTTGTCCATATGAAGGAAGTCTTCGATAATGAGAACCACTCCATCACAATATTCAGGGACCATGGCTCTAAAAACCTGCCGAAGAAGTTGCCGCCATTTGTCTATTAGATCATCTGCAGCATGCCAATCGGAAAGCGGCATGAGCTCCGAAAACAGATCGGGTCGATTCATATGCTTCACAACACCTTCTTTAAGAAGAAGAAGGATGTCATTTATGCTGCTGTAATGCTGGGTTTCCTTTTCCGATATCCAGGTGTGAAAGACAAGAAAGTTCTGCTCTTCCGCCCATTGGGTGAGTGCGGTCAGACGGCGCACCATTTCCCGACCGGGATGTACTTGGAGAGCCACTGCCTGAGGTTTTTCCTGGACTCCAAAATATGGCCTTTAAGAACTTTGATTGTTTTTTTATCCTCCATTCCCAGCCAGGCAGGCGATACTGTCACTGTTTTTCCCGACAGCTTTCTCACCCTGCGCCTGACTTCTGCCCAATCAGGTCGATCTAAAGGATCTTTTTCAACCATGGCTTTCAGAAGATGGTCCCAATCTTTCCTGAGCCTTCGATAAGTATAGGTAACCTCATCAATTGGCTCGCCAGGTCTCACTGTTTTGCCCATTAAAAAATGATAGATCAAGGCGCCCAAAAAATAGATATCGCTTTTTGGCGAGGGTCCGCCTCTGCTGAGGGCTTCTGGCGCGGCGTAACGTATATCGAAAGAAGCCAATTGTTCTTCCATTCTCAAGGCTTGACTCGAAAGAGAACCTTCATGGCCAAGGATGATTACAGGTTGCTTCTCTGAGGAGTAGATTTTACTTAAATCCAGATTGGGATGATTAATTTCATGATCGTGCATAAAGTGCAGTGCATGAACAAGATGGAGGAGAATTCGACCCAACATTTCTGATGAAAGTTTTGATGGAAGGATTTCACTCAGAGGTTGCGCATCTGCTGGAAGACGGCGCATAATCGCCACATACTCATTATCCACATCGAGGTATCTGAAAACCTGTGAAAAGCAGGGATGGGAAACCCTTGTCCAAAACTGAAGCATAGATTCAATTTGAGGAATGCGAGGCAAACGTCGTCCCATAAACGTCTTTTCCCTGATGATATCGAGAACTTTTTGGTATCCAGGCAAAACTTTAGTTTTTTCTACACGATAGCGCGCATTCATTACGGGAGGTATGGTTTTCATTTAAGCTCCTCAAAATTAAAGCTATATTGTCTCTGTGGGCCAGAGTGACAGGCAGAGAAGAACAAAAACATCCTGGTTTTTGGCTACTGTAAACACCCGTCAAAAATATTGGCAGTCAAAAAAGGAGGGGTTTGTATTGATCTAAACCATCCAAAACCTTGTGGATAACTTAACCTAATTCTACTCTGTCGAAAAATAAACGTCAAATAATTTTGACAATCAATTTTAAAGACCAAAAAAGTTAATTTTAAATATATATATTTCAGCAGTATACGGGTTTTGCAAAACGGGGGTTGGGTTGGCCTGTTAATTGCTCTATCGAAACCTGGTTGTATCAACGACCTTCGTTTGTGCAGCTTTGTGATGGTTCCAAAATTTTTAAGAAAAGGAGGTTTGGGTCAGAAAATTTATCGAAAAGGTGTGAAGAGGGGTTTTGGCCCCTCCTCATTTCCGCTGTAGAACGCTCCTTTCATTCTTTTTGTCAAAAAGTTCTGGGCCTCCAATTGAAGATGGTGGACAATGGGGAAAGCGAAAGCTGGTAGGTCTGGTGAGTTACTATGATAGAAATGAACGGGAAAAGGTTTGGGTTTAAAATAGCTGCGGCATTCATAATGCTTGTCTACATTGGCTGTGGTCGAAAAGATGTCACTCGGTCTGGAGAGATCAAACTTCGAGGAGAAAGACCGGTTTCAATTGAGAATCGCAACTCTGGCGATCTTTTACAGAAAGGCATTGCATCTTGGTATGGGCATCCCTACCATGGCCGCCTCACCGCAAACGGGGAAAAGTACAATATGTGGGAAATGACCGCCGCACACAAAACACTGCCCTTTGGCACCGTAGTTAGGGTTGTTAATAAAGACAACGGTCGAGAAGCCAGGGTAAGGATCAATGATCGCGGTCCATTCGTAAAAGGTCGGATAATTGATCTCTCACGGAAAGCAGCTCAAGAGCTGGGCGTGGAAGGCCCAGGAACAGCGCGGGTTGCCTTGTATTTACTGAGTTCAGATCAGGAAAGGCAGGCGCGGTCTGAGAGAGTTCGTTCCCAAAGAACGTCTCTTTTGGGGGGATATTGGACCATCCAAGTAGGGAGTTATTCACAGCGTTCACGAGCTGACGCCATGGCGAAAAGGATGCGAGAATATTCAAGAGATGTCGCTGTTCGAAGGGAAGAAGGCCTTTTTAAAGTGCAGGTTGGAAAATTTGAATTAAAAGTGGAAGCGGGTAAATTAGCAGAGTATTTGACAGAAAATAATATTGATATCTGGATTGTTCACATCAGGAAATGAGGAAGGTGCTATAATAAAATCCAATATTATGGGTTGTGAGTGTATCTATGAAAGTGCTGGTTGCAGAAGATGATCGCGTTTCCAGACGAGTCCTTGAAAAATACCTCGTAAAATGGGGTTACGATGTGGTCTGCGCAGAAGATGGGCACAGCGCTTGGGACGCCTTAAACGATCAAGCTTACCAAATGGTGGTATTAGACTGGATGATGCCCGGACTAAGTGGCATTGACATATGCAGGAAAATTCGTCAAAGTCCCAAAATAAATCATTTATACATTTTGCTTCTCTCTGGTCGAACCGAAAAAAGAGACATGATTGCAGGGCTGGAAGCAGGAGCAGACGATTATGTAATTAAACCTTTTGATCCCTTGGAGTTGAATTCCAGGCTAAAAGTGGGTCGGCGTCTTGTTGATTCGGGTTTGTTGCTAAAGCAAAAAAACAGAGAACTTGAAGAATACGCCTTAAAAATGGAAGCCCTTGCGGAAGAAAGAGCTTCCATGCTTGTGCATGCGGATCGTTTGGCCTCTCTTGGCATTTTGACTGCAGGCGTTGCCCATGAGATCAATAACCCCTCCACTTTTATTTCGGGAAACGTCCAAACTCTGGAACGATGTTGGCCAACCATTGAAAAGGCTCTGACCAAAGAAATCCAAGCGAAATCGGAGGGGCAGAAGAAGATCCGCATCATCCTAGATGAGTTCCCCAATATGCTGAATGGCATAAGGAGCGGAGTGAAACGTATCGCTAAGATTGTGAACGGTTTGAAGACATTCTCACGCACAGACAAAAATGTCATGGAGCCGCTGGATGTAAACGATTGCATAGAGCAGGCGCTTCTCCTTTGCTCCAATAGATTAAAATGCAGCACAAAATTAATCAAAAAAATGGACTCCAATTTGCCAGAAATCTTCGGTGATATTCAAAAATTGGAGCAGGTGTTGGTCAATTTATTTGTGAATGCAGCCGATGCAATGGATGAGTGCGTAACTATCGATCAGGGTATTTTAACCATTACTTCAAAGGTTGAGTCATCATGGGTTGTGATAGAAGTTCAAGACAACGGACCGGGGATACCAGAAGACAAGCTGACAAGCATCTGGCAACCCTTTTTCACGACAAAGGACGTAGGCAAGGGAACCGGACTCGGTCTTGCGATCAGTCAGGGGATTATTCATGATCACGAGGGAGAAATTACCGTTGGTAATCGGGCTGAAGGCGGTGTCAGGTTCATAATAAAATTACCTATAAGGAACAGGTGAGCCATGAGTGTTAACATTCTCATTGTTGATGATGAAGAGGAAATCAGAGAAATGCTGGCAAGACATTTCACTTTCCTGGATTACGATGTTGAGACTGCTGGTAATGGAGCCGAGGCAATTCAGGTTCTGAACCAGAAAAGGATTGATATTGTCATAACCGACATTTTGATGCCGGAAATGAACGGGGTAGAGCTTTTAGAGCACATTCAAAATGACGCCCCAATGATCCATACGATTGTCATAACTGGATATGTTACACTTGAAAATGCCTTGAGTTGCATGCGACTTGGAGCTGAATCTTTTATTTTTAAGCCTTTACAGGATCTTACAGAATTGGAAGATGCAGTGCGTCAAGCAGAAAACGCAATGAAAACCTGGCAACGGAAGCTCCGCGAGTTGAGAGGATTGAGGTCTGCAAAGAAGGAGTAGAGCCCAATGGCCGATAATTATGACATAGACCGGGAAATGATGGCCGATTTCCTGGATGAGTCCCTTGACTCGTTTGGGTCGATTCCTGGCTATTTTGTGGAACTGGAAGCCAATCCTGAAAATCTAAAAATTATCGAGGCAATATTTCGGCCCGTCCATTCCCTGAAGGGAAATGCAGCCTATTTTGGGTTGATCCTGGTAAAAAACCTTGCGCACGAAATGGAGTCGGTCCTGGATCTTTTACGGAAATCACGCCTTTCGCCTACAAAAAATATCGTTGATGCGCTTCTGGAAGGTACTGATACGGTTGTTCTGCTTCTCAATAGTGCGCGACTTGAGGGAAAAGAGGTTATTGAAAAAAAGGAATATGACCAGGTTATTGAAAAAATTAATGCACTTCAAAAAATCGAAGGAGAACTTGGTCCAAAAGAAATTGCAGAAAAATGGCTTCTGGTTAGAAACAGCCTGTTGGAACTTCGAACTTCCGGTGCATTTCGACAGAATTCAGAGAAAGAAAAGTTAGACCATATAATTGACCTTGTTGAGGAGCTTGCCCCGCCCTCAGCGAGATCTGTACTCTCACCTCGTCAAGAAATCAAAGGCGACAACCCGTTGTTAACTCTAAAGGACATACTCAAAAATGTCGCGGGAGACATGACGGAAAAAGAAAAAATCCAAACCGTTCGGGGACTGCTTCTCCAAATTGAGGAGCGATGTGAAACAGATGATACGCTTGGCCTGGTAAACGAAGCCCGAGAAGATTTTGAAATATTTGTGAGCAAATTGGGTTTTGATCCCATGCTTCAGGAAAGCTTGCTGGAACTGGTGAACACCATTTCAGACCTTCAAAATTGGAATGAAAAAGAAGCATTGGAGAACCCTCTTCAATCAATGATCGAGCAGATAAAGTCGCCTCCGAAGAGCATGTCTCAAAATGATCAGGCGGAAGCTGTCCGCAGTTGTCTTATGAAGCTTGGGCCATTGGCAAAAACTGAGGAGGCCGGCAATATCATTGTCCAGGCAGTGGAAGAATTTGAACTTTTTATGTCGAAAATCGGCTATGACGAAATGTTGAAAGAGATGCTTTTGGAGTACGCTGAAAATCTTGCTGATCTTCAAAGTTGGGCTCCAGAAGTAGAGGAGCCAGGGCAGGCAGAGGTCAATGAATCCGTTGATATTCCTTCCGCTCAGGAACCAGAACCTGAAACGGACCTTGCTCAGCAAGAGCAGCTTGTAGCGGCGGAAACTCAACCTGTTAAAGCGAAAAAGGAAAAAGAACCTTCCCGCACCATGCGAGTTTCCGAAGAAAGCATTGACGCCTTCTTAGGTTATGTGGGTGAGTTGATTGCAGTGGATGAAATGTTCCGCTACATTCACTCAGAGATGGTTCATGATGATATAGACCTGCAAATAACTTCCTCCTTTCTCAGAGTCGTGAATACTTTTACCAAGCTTTCGGACGATCTTCAAAAAAGCATCATGGAGATTCGCAAAGTATCGGTGCAGCCTATGTTGCAAAAAACTCAACGAATTGTTCGAGATATCGCCAAAAACCACCAGAAGAAAATCACGACCACAGTGACTGGTGGAGACATTCAAATTGATCGAAGTCTTGTGGACACTCTTGAAGCGCCGCTGGTTCACATGATCCGAAACGCGGCCGATCACGGCATTGAATCTCCCGAAGACCGGGAACAAACAGGCAAAGATCCCTGTGGGAATATTGAAGTTTCCGTTCGTGAATCCGAAGACGAGATAATCCTTTCAATTTCAGATGATGGTCGGGGATTGAATTATGAACGTATCAGGGAGAAAGCCTTGAGGTTGGGCATCCTACGTCCTGATGAGCGCGTTACGGAAGAACGGCTCGCTGATATCATTTTCTCGTCAGGATTTTCCACCGCAGATCAGGTAACCGATGTGTCAGGTCGAGGCGTTGGCATGGACGCTGTCAAAAGGTCTGTTGAGGATGCGGGCGGACAAGTGATATTGGAAAGTACGCCGGGAAAGGGAACCGTATTTAGAATCCACCTCCCCAAAACTGTTGGAACACAGATCTTAAACAGTTTTGTCGTCCATATTGGCTCCGAACGCTTTGTACTCCCCATGGACCGAATTTCCGGATCCTTCAGGCCTGAAAGGAGGTGGTTCCATCGGCTTCCTAATGGCAGCCTTTGTATAAAACGCAACGATGAAATCATGCCCATTGTCTGCCTGGACGGTCCGTATTCCGGTGAAGCCGAGAATTTGGAGGAGGGGATATTGATTACGATGGAAAGCAAACTCAAGCCGTTTGCTTTTTACGTAGACTCTATTATAGGAATGCAAAAAGTTGTTCTCCGAGGTATACCCTGGTTCGATGCTGTCAAGTTTTCTGGAGCCGCAATCATGGGGGATGGAAGAGTTTCCATGATTGTAAATGTGGCGCATTTAGAAGCTGATGTCTGGTAGGAATCAAGAATTCTAACTATGCGTAACCATCTGAATAAATGTGTGATATGCAGAGTTTTTCAACAGAGTGCAACAGTTGCAGGCGCAAAGCCTTATTTTAAAGCCAGCTCAACCTTTCTGCTACCTTTCGGCTATTGCCTTGAAGGGAAAAATGGTAGAATAGATGGCTGATTATGTAACCCGATCAAAGGAGAGATGATGTTTCGTTTTATTTGCGTTCTGATTTTTGGCGTACTGCCTGTATTTTCTCAGACAATTGAGCTTGAGGGCGGTGCTTTGGATGAGACTTTTCCAATTGAAAGAGGCGGAACCGAAATTCTTTTCTCTACTTTTTCGGGAAGGGCTGTTCCAGCATGGACTGTTCCATGCCAACAATTCACGGACGGATCTCTGGGTGGATTTACGGTATTTGTAGCCGACGATTTCCAAATTTGGAACCTCTCCACGGTAAATCGTGTCAATGTTTTCGGCACTTATTTCAATGGCAGCGGTCCTGCCGATTCTATAAATATCTACATTTTTGCAAACGACGCAATGGCAAATATGCCGAACACCCTGGATCCGTCGATGGCGGTTTATTCCCAGGAGGCTCTACCCTACACCGATCGTAACTTCGGCGACTTTACAATAGATCTGCCAGGTTCTGGAGCAATCCTTCCTCCTGGACGCTATTGGCTTTGTGTTCAACCTGTTATGGCTGCCGGCGTTGGTGGACAATGGGGGTGGACTGAGAGTTCCTTTGTGCCGGATACCGGTATGGCTCATGATTTTGAAAGCGTGTTTTATCAAACCCAAGCCATTCTCCCACCTTCATCTTGTGTCAACGAATGGGGACGCAGAGTCAGTGTTTGTGGTTTTTCCCGACCGGCTATTCAGGCCTGTGAAGAATTCGACATGGCTTTTTCTTTGGAAGGCAGCGATATCAGTTTAATCAACACCACGCCCTCTGATAATCTTGAAGTCTCTGAAATGGGACCTTCCGCTATGATAAGCGTTGTGTTGGCAACTGCCCCTTCTTCCTCGGTAACTCTCGATATCCATAGCTCTGATGAAACAGAAGCGAAGCTGGTTGGCCCTTCAATCAATGTCCCCATATCTCTGATCTTTACAACAGAAAATTGGAATATTACACAGTTTGTTGAGGTTAAAGGCGTGAATGATGCTCTTGCCGATGGAGACGCCCCTTTTAGGGTTATTTTCGATCCTGCGGTTAGCGCTGATCCCAATTTCAGCGGTTTCAAAGTTCGTGACATTGAAGGAATAAATAGAGAAGACGCCTGTGTCGCCAATGAGCTTACAGATATTACCACCTCAAATTCTTCGAAACCGGCTTTTAGTGGTGGCGGTCAAATTCTGGCTTTTCAGTCAAATGGTGACTTTATTGGTAATAACAGCGATGGTAACGTAGAAATATTTATTTATAACCGTAATACCGACAGCTTCTCTCAAATTACTCAAACAACCTCGGGTGGATCTAGCGCCCCTGACCTGGATCTGTCCGGCAATTCGTTGGTTTTCCAATCCACCGCGGTTATTACAGGCGGAAGCAGAGGGTCGGTTTCTGAAATTTACCATTATGATATGAGCTCTGATCTATTCACTCGCATTACCGACAGTACAGGTGCGGCCAATGGATCCCATTCCCCAGATATCAGTGAGGATGGAACCATGATTGCTTTTATATCAGATGCTGATTTTACTGGGGAAAACCCTGATGGCAGCCGGGAAGCTTTTTTGTTTAATGGGGTTGAAATTATTCAAATAAGCGATGATGCAGGGGATGACCCCTCTGCCCATGTAGACCATGTTGCCATTGACGGCTCGGGTTCTAAAGTGATTTACACAAAAAATTTGACTGAGCGCCCTCTTTTCCTATACGAATCTATTGGTCGCGGCGGCCCTGTGCAATTGGCTTCTGGATTGGTGTCAGATCCGGCCATCAGTTCCGATGGGACAAGAGTATCGTTCACTTCAAACGGTGATTATACTGGAGGCAACCCGGACACAAGCGTCGAGTTATTCCTCTATGATTTTACAATAGAAAATGGGAGTCCCATTAGCCAGGTCACAGACGGGAGCCCGGTTTTAACATCCTCAATGAACGAAAGTGGCGAACGGGTAGCATTCGTGACTACCGATGATTTAACCGGGGATAATCCTGGAAATTACGAGACGCTTTTCTCCTTGGACCTTGCTCGAAATGTGTTGATTCAAATACGCAAAGATTATGGTCCGGGTTCTTATGACGGCCTTTCCTATAAAGAGGACTATCTCGCTTATGGAGCTGATGACGGCTGTTACACCACTGGCTCAAAAATGGTGGGTTATGTCTGGCTTTCTGCTTTTGAGGATCAGTTGAGCTTGTGGCCTACAACCCTTACAGTTGCAGATTTCCTGGATGATATCTGCGATTAGCGCCAACAGGATTCGGAACCTCTCTTGATCGTCTCATAAGTCTGCCACGCCTTGTTTAACACCCCTTCTTCTTGGGCTGTCAGGGCGTTGGTCAGATCCTTAGCAGCTTCCAGAAATGTCTTGAATCCTGTGTAACAATAAAGGAATTTCTGAATATTGTTATTGGTTTCTGGCGAGTCGCCCTGATTTGGCGTATTCAGCAGATGACGATAGAGCATCCCAACTCTGGCCTCTGTGGCGTCCAAATCCTTTTTAATCGATTGACAATTCTCCTCAAGCGAATCAGTTGTTGGATTCTGGTACACGGCGTCCAGTTGTTTTGTGGTTTGGTTTAATGCTTTAAAGGGTGAGGATGGATCGGCTAAAACATCCCGAATGTCTCTTTCCAAAGGCGTTAGTTCGTGAGATGGCGGTTTATCAAAAGGCAGACTCAAAGTGAGCAATTTTTTTCGATTGTTGAAACTCAAGTTAAATCTTTCCAAGAAATCGTGTCCCAATAATCCAACCATGCCCGCATTGTTCAAGTGGGGAATGGGGTGAATGACGGCAGAGAAATTTCGAACACGTGCGTTTCCCAACGCCAGCTCATTTAAGCGGCACATATTTCCTACAGAAGATCCTGCGCCAACACCTTTAATCAAAAGCTGTTCACCTGTAGGAGCAATTCCCAGCTTTCTGGCCGCATTTGGAGAAATAACGGTTATGGATGCGCCAGTATCCAAAACAAAAGAGAAGGGGCCTTGACCGTTAATGGTGGCTTGCACGACCATGCTGTTTTTATGCTTGATAAAGGCGACTGTGGCGCTGTTTTTTAACTCCCCAGTCCATGCAAAAAGGGTGAGAAAAAACAAGAAATAAAACAAACTCTTCAAAATGCCTGATACTCCCAAGTTCAGAAAAGAAACCGCAGCCAAAAAGTTATTCGGCAAAAACAAGCCGAAACTGAAGAGAGGGGATGGCATGGATGAAGCTGGGGCGCTGAACCCCAGCTTCAAGAGTTTATTTAGCTGACCAATTCCTTGAGCTCATGGTTAAGCTCTGTGAGAATTTTCTTGGCGTCGCCAAACAGCATGAGATTGTTTTGGTAGTTGAACAGGTCATTGGGGATTGCGGCAAAGCCGGGGCTTAAGCTTCGTTTAACAACGAAGCAGGATTTAGCCTCCCAAACCTTGAGCACAGGCATACCCCAGATAGGACTTGACTTATCTAGGGTGGCAGCTGGGTTTACCACGTCGTTTGCCCCAAGAATAAGAGCCACATCCGCATTTTGAAAATCATCGTTGATCTGATCCAGATCACAGAGTTGCTCATGGGGAACGTTGCTTTCCGCCAGCAACACGTTCATATGACCGGGCATCCGGCCTGCTACAGGGTGAATGGCATAACGCACATTCGCACCATTTTTGGTAAGGTTGTCCGCCAGTTCTTTGGTGATGTGCTGCGCTTGCGCTACTGCCAGACCATAACCGGGCACAATAATGACCTCTCTTGCTGACTCGAAGATCATAGCGGCTTCTTCGGGCGAACATGATTTTACAGTTGGATAGTCGTTGGCGTTTTTACCTCCGCCTCCGCCAGATGCAGGTTCAGCGCCAAAACCACCGAAAAGAACATTGGCGAGAGATCGGTTCATAGCCTTACACATAATCTGAGTGAGAATAAGGCCTGATGCGCCGACCAGGGCGCCGCTTATGATCAACACATTGTTTTTTAAAACAAATCCCGCCATGGCCGCAGCCACGCCTGAGTAAGAGTTCAACAACGAAATGACCACGGGCATATCCGCCCCGCCGATGGGAATAACCAGGAGAATGCCCAACAACAGGGACACTGCAACCAGTATTAGTGCGTACATGTTTATGGCGTCGGCACTTGCATGACCCCAAATAGATAGGCCAATCAAAGCGAGAACGCCCAAGCCTAAAATCAGGTTCAACAATTGGTTGCCTGGAAAAATAACGGGATTTCCAGAAACAAGGCCCTTCAATTTGCCGAAAGCAACCAAACTACCCGTAAAGGTAATACAGCCAACAAGGATGCTGAGGTAAAGTGTTATAGCTTCATCGACAGTGCCTGTGCCTTCTCCATAAAAAACAGACATAGCGACCAGAGCAGATGCGCCGCCTCCAAGGCCATTGAATATGGCGACCATCTCAGGCATGGAGGTCATTTCTACCTTGACGGCCATGATCAAGCCAATCAAGCCGCCAAGGACGATGCCTGCAATAATGAGTTTGTAATCGACCACCCCCATTTCTAAAAGGGTGGCGAGAACGGCGAGGAACATTGCTGAAGAGGACAGCCAGTTCCCGCGACGCGCGGTCTGAACCCGAGTCAGCATTTTCAAGCCGAGGATGAAGCAGATGGAAGAAACCAGATAGATTATAGCAACAATGGTACTCAAAGCTATTTCCCCTTCTTACTCTTGAACATTTTAAGCATCCGGTCTGTGACAAGGAACCCGCCTACGACGTTAATGGTGGCGAATACCAGGGCGCAGAAACCCAGTATGCTGGCGACTTCCATGCTGCCGCTTTTAGAGCTGATCAGCGCGCCGACAATGGTAATGCCGGAGACCGCGTTGGCGCCGGACATGAGGGGCGTGTGCAGCGTGGGTGGAATCTTGGTAATGATTTCAAAGCCCACAAACACCGCTAGTGCAAATACATAAATTCCAATTAGTAATGGAGACATGGCTTAGCTCCCTTCAAGTAGTTTTTGAGTGGGTTCATGACGAACTGCCCCTTGATGGGTGAGCAGGGCGCCGTCGGTGACTTCCTCGCTTTCGTCCAGTTGGAAGTTTCCTTCCTTTGTAACGTGATCAATGAGGTTGAGCAGGTTTTTGGCGTATAACTGGGATGCATGAATGGAAACCGAGGAAGGTATATTCAGCTCGCCAATAATGGTGACGCCATGCTTTGATACGGTTTTTCCCGGCTCGCTCAGTTCACAATTGCCTCCCTGCTCCACAGCAAGGTCCACAATTACCGAGCCCGGTTTCATACGTTCCACGGTATCGGCTGGAATCAGCATAGGAGCTGGTCTGCCTGGAATAAGCGCAGTGGTGATGGTGACATCTGAGTTGGCAATTCGCTTGCCCACTTCTTCCCGTTGACGTCTGAGGAAATCTTCGCTTTGTTCTTTGGCGTAGCCGCCTGCGTCTTCCATATCCTCATCGGTTTCAACCATGATGAATTTGGCGCCCAGGCTTTCAACCTGCTCTTTTACGGCCATACGCACATCGGATACTTCCACGTTGGCCCCCAGTCTTCTTGCGGTAGCAATGGCTTGAAGACCTGCGACGCCTGCACCCAGTATGACGACTCGGGCAGGCGTGATGGTGCCTGCGGCTGTCATTAGAAGCGGGAAATACTTGGGTAGTTGGGATGCGCCCATGAGAACCGCTTTATAACCGGCAATACTTGCTTGCGAGCTTAGCGAGTCCATTTTCTGGGCTATGGTGATGCGTGGTATCAGGTTCATTGAGAAGCAGCTGATCTTACGTTTCACCAATAGTTTAAGGGTTTCTATTTCATTTTGGGGCACAAGGTGGGATATGAGAATGCAGCCTTCTTTCAGCAGCTCCGCCTCATGCTTGTCTCCCGCCTTGTCTGGCGGTTGAACCTTTAAAACAATATCCGCTTCGGCATACAGTTTTTCTAAATCACTGCCAACCTTAGCGCCAGCTTCTTCATATTCTTTATCAGATATGAAAGACAACTCGCCCGCGCCGCTTTGTACGGAGACGCCATAACCCATCTTGACCAGCTTTTTAACTGTCTCCGGAGTTACGGCTACACGTTTTTCCAGTTCTCGAATTTCTTTGGGAACGAAAATCTGAGTCATATATCAAACTCTCTTTATTTATTAGCTTGGCCCGGACCAAATTCAAGGTCAATCCGATCCGAGGGGTAGAACCATTGTGGTCATCATAACAGACATTAATGATTTTCCACAAATAATTAGCCCAATAATCTATAATTCTGAGGCTACCCGTTTCTCTACCCTTCCTGAGTCGCCCATTTTGGGTTTTACATCTTTGTTCCCGAAGGTGTCATAATGACCTATATGCCTATTAAAATATGATGGTTGTGGCCTATTTTCCGTTTCATTGGTTCTAACGTAAAACAGGCCATGCGCTGCTCCAGCAGCTCAAATGATGGGTCTTAATTTTTGGTGGAAAGCTTCACGGGAGGTGGGTCAAGAGTTAAAACTGAT